>CAUJFJ010000233.1 GCA_963169675.1 Bacteroidota bacterium | reverse complement strand
TACTTTATCACCTTAATCAGAAACGTGGATATAAAAGCAGTAGAAGCAGCTCAAATGAAGAGGATAATGGTAAAAAACTGAGCGACTATCTGGCTGAAATGAAAGATAGAATGGATATACTCGAAAGAGAACATATCACCATTGGCCAGTATTTTTATGCCCGACTTAAAGAAAATAGTCATTTCAGAGTCAAACAAAATGTTTTTCCCCGCGAATGCTATATCAATGAATTTAATCAGATTTGGGAAACACAGCGAAAATACTATCCTGAAGTACTTACCGAAGAAAACAAAGCTATTGTCAGGGATCAGATAATTTTTTACCAACGTCGGCTAAAATCTCAAAAAGGTCTGGTTGGTCAATGTCAGTTTGAAAAACACCATAAAGTTACACCCAAAAGCTCGCCACTATTTCAGGTAGAAAAGATATGGGAAAGTATACATACTATTAGTATTTCCAATAAATACAAAGAAGTATTTAACCTTTCACAGGAACATCGGCTGCAGATTTTTGACTACCTTGATCATCATGAAAAACTAACCCAGACTGAACTTTTCAAAATTTTAAATATCAAAAGAACGGATGGTTGGTTTGCGAATGAAATGATCAGAAAATCCGGAATTCAGGGAAACCTGACAAAGTCAACCTTACTTAAAAAACTCCAAGAACTTAATATTCCTAGTGATGAACTTACCCGTTTTGAACTGAAAGTAACAGAAACCGAGAAACCAGATAAGGAAACTGGTGAAATGCTAAAACGTCTAATTATTTCTCCGGATTTTGAAAAGGAACCACTTTACCAGATCTGGCATTTATTATATTCCATTGATGACCCCGATCAGCTGAATAATACACTAAGAATCAGATATGGGGCGACATTTGAACAAGCAGTGCAATTAAGCAATATAGATTTTAAAAAGTCGGGGTTTGGCAATAAGAGTGCCCGTGCCATCCGGAAGCTGCTTCCTCATTTGATGAACGGAGAAGACTATACACAATCCTGTCAATCAACTGGCTATAATCACAGCAATAGCCTGACAAAAGAAGAAAATGAAGAACGTATTTTACAGCCATCGCTTGAACTATACAAGAAAAACACACTCCGACAACCAGTTGTAGAGAAAATACTTAATCAGCTTATTAATGTTATAAATGCAATTCTAAAAGATGAACATTTGGGCAGACCTGACGAAATCAGGGTAGAGCTGGCAAGAGAGCTACGACAAAGCCAGGAGGAAAGGAATAGGACATATAGTAATAATATAAAAGCAGATAAAGATCATAAGGCTATCCGTGAAAGACTCGAAAAAGAATATCCCGGCCTACCTGTAAGCCGAAAAGTCATCGAAAAATTCAAGCTTTTTGAGCAACAGGATGGGACTTGCATTTATTCAGGTACAAAAATGGAGCTGGCGAAAGTACTCAGGGGTGAAGGTATTGATATTGACCATATCATTCCTCAGTCCCGTCTATTTGATGATTCATTTCAGAATAAAGTTCTTGCCTATAGAAAAGAAAATGAAGCCAAGAAGGACCTTACCGGCTATGACTATATGAAATCAAAATCAGATACCGATTTCCAGCAATATACCGAAAGAGTCAGCCGGATGTTTGAAAATGGCAATATAACCCGGAGCAAGCAAACGAAACTACTCATGTCTGTTAATGAAATACCAGATGATTTCATCAATCGTCAACTGAATGAAACCCGGTTTATTTCGAGGGAGGCCACAAAACTTTTAAAGGGAATTGCCCGGAATGTATACAGCACCAGTGGCATGGCGACCGATTTCCTGAGAAACCAGTGGGGCTATAATGAAGTGTTGAAACAACTCAACTGGTCGAAATATGAAGCAGCCGGAAAAATTCAGGATGGGAAAATTGAGGGTTGGAGCAAAAGAGATGACCACCGGCACCATGCGATTGATGCACTGGTGGTTGCCTGTACAAAACAATCAATCATTCAGCGACTGAACCTACTGAAAAGTAACCAAACCAGGCAGGAAATGCTGGATGATATTAAAGGGAAAGTGAACGATGGATGGCAGGCAAAGAAAAGTTTGCTGGAACAACATGTACAATTACTACAGCCTTTTAGTACTCATCAAGTAAAGGAGGCCGTTGACCAGATCCTGATTTCACTAAAACCAGGCAAAAAAGTTGCTACCCGTGGACTAAATAAAGCAGATGGAAAAAGACCCTTAACACCCAGAGGTCAGCTGCACAAGGAGCAGGTTTACGGTAAGATTCAGCGATATAGTAAAAAGATTCCACTTAACAGCCGTTTCACTGAAGTGGATAAAATTTCAGATCGGGGAATACAAGCAATTATTCGTAAAAGGCTCAGCGAATTTGAAAATGACCCCAAGAAAGCATTTAAGAGCCTTGATAAAAATCCAATCTGGCTAGATGAAGCCAAAACAGTACCTGTTACCGAGGTTACCATTTGGGAAGAGCATTTTGTTTTTAAATATTCATTGAATGTAGGGTTTAAAGAAAAAGATATTGACTTCATTATAGACAAACGAATACAATCCCTGGTCAGACAACGTTTTGAAGAAAAAGCAGGAGAAAAAGATCATCCATTGAAAAATCTTGAGAATGACCCCATCTGGCTTGATAAAAAGAACGGCATATCGGTAAAAA
>CAUJFJ010000232.1 GCA_963169675.1 Bacteroidota bacterium | reverse complement strand
GCTAAAGGGATGTATTTGATTTCGATTCAAACAGAAAAAGAACGACTCACCAAGAAGATGATGGTGGAATGAATAGGTGATTTGATGATTCTTAATTTAAGTGCCTCTGCTCAGCAATTGAAATCTTTCTTAAAAAATGTTTGTTGCGGAATTAAAAGTGATGAACACAAAATTAAAAAATTAAGAACGGTATTAGTTATCTATTCAGAGTTCTGTGTTTTTCACTGTTAATTTTTATGAAATATGTTTTTGCCTATAAATATGTTTGCTCAAGAAAATCTCTTTTCATCTTAAAAATGATTCATTTAAGATTGACTAACAAAAATTGAAAATTGAATAATGATACATTTCCTTATTCAATTTGTAATATTCAATATTTGTTATTCAATATTTGGAGCTGCTATAGAACAAAAAATATGCGCAGAATTAAGTCTGACATTTATCATCTATAATTTATCATAATAACGAAACAAGAATGGAAAAGGGAATGCAGGCATTGTTGTAAGAAATAACCTAATTAAGGTAAAATCACTTTTCCGTTTTGCGTCGCTTTTTTTCTTCGGTGATCATGCGCAATTCCCTGCCTGTTTGTCCGGATATGGAAGTGTTTTCCTGTGCCCTGCGAATTAAATAAGGAAGCACAGATTTCACCGGTCCGTAGGGAACATACTTGGCGACATTGTATCCGGCTGCAGCCAGATTGTAAGAAATATGATCACTCATTCCCAGCAATTGTGAAAACCAGATGTCGGGATGATTTTTAGGGATGTTTTTATCGGCCATCAAACGCACCAGTAAATGGCTGCTTTCTTCGTTGTGTGTTCCTGCGCAAAATGCAATTTCGCCAAAGTGCTGCATGCAATAAGTCAATGCTGCATCATAATCGCGGTTCGATGTTGCATGGTCCGGTTGAATGGGTGAAGGATAACCTTTTTCTGCTGCACGATCGCGTTCTTTCTCCATGTAAGCACCCCGTACCAGTTTTAGTCCAAGTTTGTACTTGTTAGTGACTGCTTTTTGATGAGATGCTTTGAGAAATGCCAGCCTATCGGTTCGGTACAACTGAACGGTATTGTAAACTATCGCAGTATCTTTATTAAATAGTTCCATCATTTCATCTGTGAGGTCATCAATTGCCTGTTGAATACATGATTCTTCTGCATCGATAAACAAGCGCACTTTATTTTCAAATGCTTTGGCGCAAATCCGTTGAAAACGATCTTTCACTTTTTTATAGTCGGTAGTTTCCTGATCCGAAAGTTTTGTTCCGGCTGAAACTTTTTCTAATAAATCGAAGCGTGCAATTCCGGTAGTTTTGAAAACACAGAATGGTGTTGATGGATCTCCTTTGGCCCGGTTGATAGTAGCAATTATTTCGCCGGTGGTATGTTCAAAGTTTGCTTCATTTTCTTCACCCTCTACAGAATAATCGAGCACACTTCCGATGCCATTCTTGTACAAATTAGCAACTGTTTTATTGCAGTCATTAATATCTTCACCACCACAGAAGTGTTTAAATATGGTTGCCTTCACAATGGTGAGAACCGGCAATCGCAATGCCAAAGCTATATCTAAAAATTTTGGACCATTGGCAACCAGGAAATTGCTGTTGATAGCTTTGAAAAGCCAATATGCCCGGGTGAGGTCGCTGTCTGTTTTTCCTGAAAAAGCTGTTTTCAGATCATCGAAATTTACTTTTCCCATTGCGGGACCGGAAGGTGTCATGTGCTTGTTTAAAACTTAACCGGATTTAGGTTCGGATGAATCGGTTTAATTCTTAATATATTACAATTCAAATACTTATGAATTAATTTAGGCTTCCAATCCGGTGCTCAAAGATACGGATAGGATTGGATTGTCAAACACTAACTTTCGAATTTATTGTAGTTCGGTGAACAGGGTTATCTTTGTGCGAATTAAGGATCAACTGCCAACGATGCAAGAAGTAAGTTTTATTCCCGGAAATATGGCATTAGCAGAAAAGCTGATCACCTGCAATGGCAGCATATTTGTTTTAATGGACGAGCATACGCATCGTTTTTGCTACCCGCGGATTTCTGAGATTTTGCCTCTTCAACATCATCAAATCATTATCGGTGCAGGTGAAGCACATAAAAATCTGAAGACCTGTGAATATATCTGGAAGCACCTGCGGGAATCAGGTGCTGACCGGAAATCTGTTGTTTTGAATCTGGGTGGTGGGATGGTGACTGATATTGGAGGTTTTGCCGCTGCAACATACATGCGCGGAATTTCATTTATCAATCTTCCAACTTCCCTTTTGGGGATGGTTGACGCAAGTATAGGTGGGAAAAACGGCATTGATGTGGATGCATTCAAGAATATGGTTGGCACATTTAAACTGCCGGACCAAATTATCATCTGGCCCGATTTTCTGGATACACTTCCTGATAAAGAATGGAACAATGGCATGGCTGAAGTAATTAAGCATGCGCTCCTTGCCGGAAATGAACTGTGGGAGAAGATTAAAAATGTATTGGCTGTAAATGAAATAAATTCCAAACCATTTAAGTTTGCAATATCAACATTGCTTCCGGAAATTATCAAAGTCAAATCGCAAATTGTGAAAGCCGATCCTGAAGAAAAAGGAGATCGCATATATTTAAATTTTGGTCACACTATCGGACACGGTCTTGAAAGTTATTCGCTTGCTCATGATTCTCATCCAATTTCACATGGTGAAGCTGTCCTTATGGGAATGATTTGTGAAGGATATCTTTCGAATAAACTTTGTGATTTATCTAAGGAAGAATTACAATTGCTGATACAAACTATCAGAAAAATACATGTCATCCATCCTGTTAAAGGAAAGGCAATACCGGAAATTATGAAGTTTGTGAAGTCAGATAAGAAACGAGCATCCGGAACTCTTTCCATTCCATTGTTAAAACATATAGGCACACCGATAGTGATTTCCGGCATATCCGAAAATGATCTGATCGAGTCTGTTCATTTTTATAATTCTTTGGCAGGATGAGAGCGGAAATAGGAGTTGGGAAACTAAAAAGTGAAGTAGAAATTCAGTTGCCTGCATCGAAAAGTATCAGTAACAGGGTACTGATCATAAATGCATTGTTGTCTGATCCTGTTCCCATCAATAATTTATCGAAAGCAACCGACACTCAAATACTTGACCGGTTACTGAAGTCAGAATTACCGATTTATGATGCTGGTGACGGGGGAACAACTGCCCGGTTTTTGCTTGCTTATTGTGCTTTGAAAGGAAAACCTTGCACCATTACAGGATCGGAATCGTTGCAGCGCCGTCCTGTTGCACCATTGGTGGATGCGCTGAACGAATTGGGAGCCGGAATTTCTTATGTGAATAATCCCGGTTGCTTACCTGTTAAACTTAGTGGCTCAAAGCTCCATGGAGAAAACGTGACTTTGAATGGTGAAATCAGCAGTCAGTTTATTAGTGCATTGATGCTTATAGCGCCGTTATTACCGGATGGACTTAAAATAACCCTCACCGGAGAGATTTTATCGTGGCCTTACATTCAAATGACTGCTTCGGTCATGCAATATTTTGGTGTTGATGTAATTGTTGATGGTGACCAAATAGATATTCCTTCAGGAAATTATTCCGCAAAGCCATTCACGGTTGAAAGTGACTGGAGTGCTGCTTCTTATTGGTATGAAGCTGTTGCCTTGTCAGATGGAATGGAAGTGGTGTTGCCCGGTTTGCATCAAAACAGTTTGCAAGGTGATTCCATTATTCACATTTACATGGATTCACTTGGTGTGGAGACTATGTTCGAAGATTCAGGCATTAGAATTCGCAAAAAAAGTAATTATCGTTTGCCTGAATATTTTACAGCTGATTTTACCGGTTGTCCCGATATAGCTCCTGCAATTGCTGTTGTCTGCGGGGCTCAAAATATTACTGCCGATTTAACGGGACTCAAAAATTTCAGATTAAAAGAGAGTGATCGTGCCAGTGCTTTGCAACGTGAGTTGTATAATTTTAATGTGAAAACCGATTTTTGTGGAGGTTCCAAATTTAAAATTTATGCAGATTCCGGTTTGAGAATGTCGCGCTATACTGTTAAAACATACAACGACCACAGGGTAGCTATGTGTATGTCGTTGTTAGCTGCTAAAGTTGAAAAAGTTATCATTGCAGATCCGGAAGTGGTTTCAAAATCATATCCCGATTTTTATAAGGATCTTTCAAATGCCGGATTTGATGTGAAATTTACAGAGTAGGCTCTCTTATTTTTCAAAGATTCCCTGAATTACATTTCCGGTTGCTGCATTTGGTGGTTGAATGCCTATCATATTCGAGATGGTAGGAGCAATATCGGTTATGTTAATGTGAGTATGATCCGTTTTGTTTTTTATGTTCCATCCATAAAATAATAAAGGAACATGGGTGTCGTAAGTGTAAGGCGACCCATGTGTCGTTCCGGTTAATTTATATTCAATTAATCCCGGTTCCAGAATAATGGCAACATCACCCGAGCGTTTCTGATAAAAGCCTTTCTGAACAAAAGAACGAATTCCATAGGTATATTCCATGGTAGCAAGTTCTTTCGCAGTAAGAGCACCGGACACTCCTTTAAAACGAATCAGGAATCCCGCAATGCGGTCGCACATTTCATCATAATTCAATTTCTGGGTTTCAATAAGCGTATGATCGAGGTAAACCTGATCATTATCGACAGCCAACACCCATTTTCCGGGACCATATACAGCAAGCATAAATTTATTTAGGGAGTCACTGACTGCAGAGAGATTGAAAAGTCCTGCAGGAATTTTATGATCAGACAAAAACTTAGGATTTGGAATGGCAGCATGATCGGCGGTCA
>CAUJFJ010000231.1 GCA_963169675.1 Bacteroidota bacterium | reverse complement strand
ACATTCACTGTAATAGCATTCGAAGCCTTTGAACATCCATTGGCATTGGTGACGGTGCATTTATACTTACCGGCAGCTGTTGCTGTATATGAAGAGTTAATAGCACCACCAATATTATTTGCATATTTTTTCCATTGGTATGTTAGCCCCGTTCCTGTGTTGGCATTTAGCACCACACTTCCACCTGCGCAAAAAGTTGTAGGACCAGCTGCAGTTATGGTTGCTGCTGGAAGCGGGTTCACATTTACAGTAAGTGTATTAGAAGCTTTTGAGCAACCTGCTGCATTGGTAACAATACATTTATACTTACCAGCTCCTGTTGCAGTCAATGAGGAGGTTGTTTCACCGGCAAGATTGTTAGCATATTTTTTCCATTGATAGGTTAATCCGGTACCTGTGTTAGCATTTAATGCCACACTGTTCCCGGCGCAAAAAGTTGTTGGTCCGCCTGCTGATATAGAAGCAGCAGGTAAGCTTGCTGCGTTCACCGTCACAGAATTTGATGATGCAACTCCACAGGATGCTGTTACATCGGCACTATAGATTCCCGCTAATGTAGCAGGATAAGTATTTTGAGTTGCCCCGGGAATTGCAATACCATTGCGCTTCCATTGAATTCCGGTAACTCCACCTGAAGGATTAATACTAAAATTAACGGTGCCACCAGGACAAAGATTTTGTGTTGCAAATGGTGAAATTTGTCGGGAAATATTTTGAATGGTAAAACCCGTTGCAGGCGTAATCTGAGTACCACAACCTGTAGCGACACGCTGCAGGCGAACGTATAAATTTGAAGCTGAAGGAACAATATAAGAGAAATTAGTCCCTGAACCTGAAGCTACAAAACCACTTGATGAAAAATTGCTGGTTTGCCAGGTATAAGTTGCCCCCGGAATCGGATTAGTAACTGTGAAATTGATTGTATTGCCATTACAAACAGGTGAAACGGCAGTTGTAGTAAATTGTAGAGCACTTGAAGGTGAAATAAATTCTACGCTATCAGAAAAGGAGGTTGCACATGAGTTTGATACAGAATATTTATAATATCCTGCTAATGTTGCGGTGTAATTGAGTGCTGAAGCACCTGCAATCTGAACATTATTTCTATACCATTTAACTGTAGAAACTAAACCAGGAGGAGCCATTTCAATTGGAATGCGAAGATCGATAGAAGGCAAACAAGAAACCTGAGTGGATGAATAAGGAAGTGGCAACATTGGTGAACCTATGCTACCTGGCAGCACACGAACGAATATGGTGTTGGAAACTTCCGCATTTCCGCCAGGATCAGTTCCGACACAAAAATATCCACTACTGCCATTAGCAAGAATGGATGTGGATGTGCCAATCATAACTGAATTATGATTAAAGCAACTCCCTACTACAATATACCATGAATAGGTAAGATTTGTAGGAGGATTTACGACAGATAATGTTGGTGCATTGGGAAAGCATACATCCGTGGGTCCCGAAGCAACTATTTGCAATTGAGCCTGTGCATTTAATGCAAGCATCAAACAAGCCTGAATAATGGCAAAGCGTAAAAATATTTTCATGGAGTTAATTTTTAGAGTTTGAACAAAAAAAGGTGTTTAGAGAACTTTGCACTTCACCAGTGAATTTCATGATAATGGCTAAAGTTAAAAAACTATTGAAATACCAAGTTTAAAAAAATGGATTATTTGGTCAACAGCTAAAAACTGATGACAAACAGCTGAAAACTCCCCTTTTATTGACTAAAAAGCCATCAAATGAAATCTTCTAAAATTGTATTTTATGTAAATCAAGTCCGTCGAAAGTCCCCGAACTCATCATAAGCAAAACAGAGTTAGTGGTAAAGGAATTTTGAATATGGTTTCGCATGGCTTCCTGATCAGTAAAAACAACCAGATTTTTATTCTGAAAAGCTTTCGCAACTTGATCAGTTGAAATAGCTGCAAGCTTTTTATGTGCTATAGTTTGGGGATTAAAATAAACAACAGGTACATCGGCATCATTCATGCTTCCTGCATATTGTTCCAGAAAATTCTCACTCAGGCTGCTGAAGGTATGCAATTCCATACATGCTACCAGTTTTCTCTCCGGAAACTGTTCTTTTACTGCTGAAACAGTAGCTTTTAATTTAGATGGAGAATGAGCAAAGTCTCTGTATATAGCCTTTTCGCTAGTAGCTTTAACCAATTCCAACCTGCGACCGGCACCGGAAAAAGTGCTTGCAGAGCGATAAAAGTTTTCAGTAGATACTCCCAGCAACTTACATACTTCCCGCGCACCCTCCAGATTACAGAGATTGTGCTTGCCAAAAATTTGTAATTCGTATTCTTTTCCATCTGCAATTACAACAGACTTACCATTTTCAATTCTGTAATTAGGAACGCCATATGCTATTTGATTGACTCCTGCCGATAATTGAGATGCTATTTTTTGTAACTCCTTATCTTCATTAAACCAAATGAGGCTTCCTTCTGCAGGAATACCATTGGCAAAAATGGAAAATTGTTCGACATAATTTTCGAATGTAGGAAACACATTAATATGATCCCAGGCAATTCCACTAATTAAACCAATATGTGCCTGATACAAATGAAATTTTGGGCGACGATCAATTGGTGATGACAGGTACTCATCCCCTTCCAAAATTATAACAGGTGCTGTTTCCGTCAAACGTACCATAGTGTCGAAGCCAGCTACAGTTGATCCTACCATATAATCGAAATCCTTATTGTTTTCCCGCAGAACATGCAAAATCATTGATGTAATGGATGTTTTACCATGTGAACCACCAATTACTACCCGTAATTTATCTTTTGATTGCTCGTAAAAATATTCCGGAAACGAATATACTTTCAATCCAAGTTCTTTTGCTGCCAGCAATTCAGGATTATCGATTCTTGCATGCATTCCTAATATCACTGCATCTGGTTTGTTATTCAACTTTTCAGGAAACCATCCCTCCTTTTCAGGAAGTAAGCCTGCATTACGCAATCTCGATAAAGAAGGCTCCTTTATTTCATCATCAGAGCCGGTGACTAAATAGCCTTTATGATGTAAGGCCAAAGCCAGATTGTGCATGGCGGCGCCGCCTATTGCAATGAAGTGAACCCGCATGGAGGATTAAGGATTAAGAATTAAGGATTAAGGATTAAGGATTGCCGGAGGGATCTCTGATCCTGACAATTGAAATGTGCGGATCTCAGATCCGCCTTGACAAGGATTAAGGATTAACGAAGGAATTATACTTTCTGCATTATACATTTTGTATTATACATTTTGCATTTATCATTTATCATTTATCATTTATCATTTCAAATGATGCCTCTAATATAGACTTTCCGCTTTAACCCATTTTCCTAAACTTATCTTATTAATAACATTCCGTAGTTGATATTTTCTATTTTCGTAATTTTGGAATTCTTGTTAAATAGATTTGATTGATAGTCAGTATTTAACGTATAAATGATTTGATTTCATTGTAAGTTATTTCAATTAGAAAAATTCAAAATTCATGTCAATAGTTAAGCTTCATACCATAAACACCGGCTATTTCAAACTCGATGGTGGTGCCATGTTTGGTGTTGTCCCAAAATCAATCTGGAACAAACTAAACCCTGCCGATTCGAATAATATGTGTAATTGGGCACTTCGGTGCCTGCTGGTGGAATATGGAAACCGTCTGGTTTTGATCGATAATGGTATTGGTGACAAACAGGATGAAAAATTTTTCAGCCATTATTACCTGCACGGAAATGAAACTTTGGAATCTTCATTAAAAGAAAAAGGTTTTAGCCTGGATGATATTACGGATGTTTTTCTAACACATCTTCACTTTGATCACTGCGGTGGAAGTATTCGCAGAAGCAAAACCGGAAGCACCTATGAACCGGTTTTTAAAAACGCCACTTATTGGAGTAATGAAGAACATTGGAAGTGGGCTACGATTCCAAATGCACGGGAAAAAGCATCATTTTTAAAGGAAAACATCCTTCCGATTCAGGAAAGTGGTCAGCTGCAATTTACTACTGAAAACAAAGAAATATTCCCTGATTTTAATGTTAAATTTGTCCATGGACATACTGGTGCCATGATGATTCCACACATCCGTTACAAAGGCAAAACTGTGGTATTTATGGCGGATTTATTGCCTTCGGTCGGACATCTTCCGGTTCCTTTTGTGATGGCTTATGATACCCGTCCCCTGATTACATTGGACGAAAAATCACAATTCCTGAAAACTGCAGTCGAAAACGATTACATTCTCTTTTTTGAACATGATCCTGAAAATGAATGTTGCTCTTTGGTACAGACGGAGCGCGGTGTCAGACAAAAAGATATGTTCCGCCTCGACCATCTTTGAGATTTAGTTTCTTAAGGAGATTGAGAATGCACCGGATTTCTTGACACTATGACATGGAATATTTAATTCCTCAAGATCTTTAGTTAAACGTTCCGAGTCCTTTTTGTTTACAGTGTTATCGAGCACCACCTGAGATGGATTTAATCCTGTAAACAAATCATTGCCTGAAATTTTTATTTTACCCCTTAGGATTACAGTTGTTTTTAATTTAGAATCAGTAGAGAAAGAGTTTTTAGGAAGAAGCTTTAAATCCGATAAAATCACTACTCTATTCAAAGAATCAAGTTGTAAGGCATATTGGGAGTCAGAAGAAATTATTAAAGTATCCTGCAAACTTGTTGCTTTTTTCAAAAGATGCAGTTGGGCTGGGTTTTGAGAGCCACGAGCAATGTTGGATGTATCGCTTAAAATAACCGACTGGTGACCATCCATGATAGTATATAAACTCCTTTTTGGTGTCTGGTAAACAGTAAATATCAATTGTGTTCCGGTTTCATAGGATGCTAAAATTTTTGAACCCAAGAACAATATTGTGGCTATCATAGACAATTGCAACCAGAGCAATGATTTTTTAGTTAACCATAATGTGAATACAATCATTCCAAGATAAATCAGCAGCGTTTCAAATCCGGAAATATAAATGTCGGTGGTTAATGCTCCCGGCAACGATGCAACCAGGTTTACAAGTAAATTCAAAAGTAAGATGCCTTTGGTAGTTATCCATCCAAAAATAAATCCTGCAAAGGGAACCCAATCGGTTACCAGAATTAAAAGTCCTGAATACATCACCCCTGTGGACAATGGAATGATGATAAGATTTGCAATCAGGAAGTAGTTTGGGAACTGATGGAACAAAAACATGCTCAATGGAAAAGTAGTTAACTGAGCTGCGAGTGAAACAGAAGTCAATTCCCAAATCATAAACATAATTTTATTGGGCGGAACCCATAATGGCAAAAGGAGTTTATGATAAAAGATGATTCCACATACTGCCAGAAATGAAAGGACAAAACCGGTACTTCTGATCAGAAAAGGATCAAAAATAAATAGCAGAAAACAGGAACCACATAGAAGATTGTAAACCGATGCATTTCTGTCGACCCATTTGCCAAAAATCACAAAACTAATCATTGCCGCAGCCCTGATTACCGAAGGTGAAAAACCTGTGACCATGGCATAGAACCAAATCAGATTCAAAAGCAGAAAATATTTGAGGTGTCTGGTGAATCTTTTCTTATCCATCCAACCTGTCAGCCAGGCCAGCAAATTATAAATGAGGGCTACATGCATTCCCGAAACGCATAATACATGGAGAACCCCGGCATTGGAATATGATAATTCCTGTTCAGGATCAAGCCAACCTTCGTATCCTAGTAATAAAGCTGCAGCCACTCCAGATTCGTCCTTATTGATATAGCTTCCGATTTTCTGAAGAAGCTTATCCCTTAAATCATAAGCCATGGAGAAGTGATTGTGTTTTGCTACTTCTTTAAGGATGACCATATCCTTTTTATCAATGAAAGCCTGATGATGAATTCCTTTATTTCGAAGATATTCCCGGAAATCAAAAGCTTCAGGATTGGAAGGGCCCGGAGCAGCATAATATTTAGCTGTAATTAGCAGGTTGTCATGGTACTTCACTTTTAACTGATGTGATGTATCCCGAACATATATCACCAGATTGCCTCTTACAGTAATCCATTTTTCGCAGTTTTTAATGGCTTTTACTTTGGCAAAAATCCGAATCCCTTTTTTTGTTTCTGTTGCAGGTTCAGAAGCTTCAATTGCCAACATTGAATTTTCTGTGAAATCTGAAAAGTGTGAATGGTAATTTCCTGCATCATTCAACCAGCTTAAAAGGCATCCGATTCCCCAAAATGCAATATAAAAAGGTATCCCAGCCATCCATCTTAAGGCATATTTTCCTGTGGCATAATTGTTTTTAGTGAACAGGAAGGAAAGCGAAATGGCTACCAATGAAATCAATATGCAATTGATTATTAGAGGTTTACTATAAATATTAGTAAGTATTCCGGCACCAAAAGGTATAAGGAATCGAAAAAGCGGAAAACGAGTCCAGAATTTCATAGCGAAAAGTCAATTTGAAAAGTGCTGCTAAATTAGCTAATTATTTAAATATCAGCAACTATCGAATATTTTAGGGATTACACAATAAATTGGATGCTCTGAAAAACAACCATTTAGTTATAATTGAGGTTTACAGCCCTTTTTTACCGATTAAATTTCTAAATTTGCTGAAACATAAATTCCTTAAAACAATCAATATCTATGAAAAAACAATTACTAGCAGTGGCAATTTCATGCCTGTCGGTATTAGGAGTTCAGGCTCAAGGTACATGGGTACCTCAGGCAACCGGATTTCCTGACGTATCAACAGGAGTATTTAACGTTAGCGTTTGCGATGCTAACACAGTTTGGATTTCATCTTATGATGGATCAGGTGGACAAGCAAATGTTCGCGATTTCTCAGTAACAATCGATGGTGGTGCAACCTGGATTCCTGGTGTTGTTTCTGCTCCTGCTGGTCATGCCTGGTCAATGATCCACGGTTTGGATGCGACCACAGCTTGGGCAATATTCTATAATGCTACTGCCGGTACAGGTGGTGGAATCTGGAAAACTACTGATGGTGGTGTAACCTGGAATCAGCAAGGTGTTGGAACAATTTTCAATGCTTCTTCATTCCCTAACGTAGTTCATTTCTGGAATGCAAATGAAGGATTTGCAATGGGTGATCCAAACCCAACTGAATTCGAATTGTATACTTCTGCAGATGGTGGTGCTACATGGACTCCGGTTCCTGGTGCAAACATTCCTGATCCAATCGCAGGTGAGTATGGTATCGTTAATCACTACACTGTTGTTGGTAACACCGTTTGGTTTGATACCAATAAAGGTCGTGTCTACAAGTCAACTGACAAAGGTTTAACATGGACTGTTTCTTCAACAGGAATTACGGTTCCTGCAAATGGAGCTATTGACTGTATCTTCTGGGATGCAAACAATGGTTTAGCTCGTTTATATAACAACACTACTGGTGTGAACACAGTTCGTTCTTCTACAGATGGTGGTGCAACATGGACTGCAATAACTCCAACCGGAAACATGTTTGGTAGCGATATCAAACCGGTACCAGGAACTGCATCACGTTTAATTTCAACAGGTGCTGCAACAGGTTTCATTGGTTCTTCTTACAGTGATGACGGTGGTTTGAACTGGGTTGACATTGAAACAGCTGCTCAAAGAACTGCTTTGGGTGTTTGGGATGTTAACACTATGTGGTCAGGTGGTTTCACTACTTCACCTTCATCAGATGGTATTTACAAATATGAGCCTCTTTCAGTTGTTGCTTGTGGAGATCCTTTGATCAATTCAGGAACAAGTGCTGCTGTTGATGCAACTGTATGCTTCGGTGATACTTTGTTCTTCTCAACAATTGGTGCTAACCCTCCTACTGTTGGAACAACCTTTGGTTTCTCAATCATCGTTTCAACTGGCGATATCAGTGGAAACCCTGATCCATTGTCTCAACCTGGTATTTTGGGTGGAACAGGTGTTCAATTCCCCGCTCCAAACCCGGCAAATACCATCTTGATTAACAATGCTGGAGTATTCCCAGCTGGTGTTTACTACTTTACTCCATTGGTTTATGGAAATGCAACTGGAACAGGAAACGTAACTGCCCTGACTTTAGACCCTGCTTGTACTTATACAGGAACATCAGTAATGGTGACCCTTTATGATGCTGGTGATCCAGCTTGTGCAGTTGGTTTATCTGAACTTAATGGTGCTTCACTTTCAGTTGCTGCTTCTCAAATGGGTTCTGTATTGAACCTGAATATCGGTTCTGCAAATGCAGGTCAGGTAACAGCTGAAGTTTATGATGTTACAGGTCGTATGATTGCTTCTGAACTAGTTTCAGTTTCAACAGGAATGAACTCTCATAAAATGGATGCTTCAACTTTCAGTGCAGGTACTTATGTTGTACGTGTATTGGATGGTTCTAATGTAGCAACTACCAAAATGGTTAAATTCTAATTCACCTTTCAGTGAATCGAAGAGGCTGTCCCCAAAGGGCAGCCTCTTTTGTTTTATAGCTGCCCGATGTCTGTTTAAACAAACTGATTCTTATCTTTGCAACCATGAGCATTACCAATATCATTGTTGTTATAACAGCCCTTATTTCAATTGCTGCATTTTATCACAGGGATACAATGATAAGGTTGCTTTTTAATCCCTACATGGTTTCTGAACGCGGACAATGGTACAGGTTTATTACCTCCGGTTTTGTTCATGCCGACTGGATCCATTTGCTGATAAATATGCTGGTATTCTGGAGTTTTGGCTCCGTTGTTGAACACTATTACAATGCTCTGTTTGAAGAAAAAGGTCCCTGGTATTTCATACTGCTCTACCTTGGCGGGATAGTTATTGCCATCACTCCAACCTACAAAAAACACATGCACAATGCCGGATATAACTCATTGGGTGCTTCCGGAGCCGTTTCTGCAGTGCTTTTTGCTGCCATATTATTCAGACCGATGGAGAAGGTTTATTTGTACGGTATAATCGGTCTTCCGGGAATATTTATCGGAGTCGCCTACCTGATGTATAGCTATTACATGGATAAAAAAGGAGGCGATTTTGTCAATCACGATGCTCATTTCTGGGGAGCTGTTTTTGGTGTTTTATTCACGGTTATGCTAAAACCATCCGTATTTCTTCATTTCCTCGATCAGTTAACTTCATTCTGATGAATTCCGATCGCAAAGTTATTTTTCTGGATCGTGACGGTGTTATAAACCGTGATGCCGGAGATTATACTTACTTATGGGAAAATTTTGAATTTTTACCCGGATTATTCCCTGCAATTCTTGAATTAAAAACCAAAGGATTTTCCTTCATTATTATAACCAATCAGGCAGGCATAAGTAAAGGTATTTACACTCATAACGATGTGGAAGTCTTACACACAAAAATGATCGAAACCTTTACATCAAATGGAATTTCGGTTCTAGAGATTTATTACTGTCCCCATCACGATAGTATTGAAAAGTGTTTATGTCGAAAACCGGGCTCCTTATTGGTTGAAAAAGCATTGGCGAGGTTTCAGCTGGATCCATCTCAGTGTTATTTTATAGGCGACAGAGAACGCGATATTTTAGCAGGAAACGGAGCCGGTGTAAAAGGTATTCTGGTTCCGGAGAATAGTGATCTCAGAA
>CAUJFJ010000230.1 GCA_963169675.1 Bacteroidota bacterium | reverse complement strand
GGTCGCTGTTGTTGATAGCTTCAAATTTTTCAAACTTCGGCACCACTCCGGCATCAATCAGCGATTGTGCCGAAACATTATTGTCTGCCAAGAACTTATGAATCATTACCAGATTTAAATTTCCGGTATCATCATCCAATTCATTTAAATCGGTTCTACTATCAATAATAGATAATGATTCATTGGCATATTTCAAGGTGTCTGCCAACTGTTCTTCCAGATCAACACGGTCAACGATGGAAATAATTTTAAGATCTTTTAAATCATCGCTGCTACGAAGTTTCCGGATAAGAAATACCATGGTCAGGCTTTTCCCACTTCCTTGTGTATGCCAAACCACACCCCCTTTTTCTTGAGGGTTTGTTCCTTCTCGCAAATTGCGGATAATTTTTCCAACGGCCCGGTATTGGTTGTAACGAGCAACAATTTTTACCTCCACCCCCCTTTTTATTTCCATGAAGAGTGTGTAGTGTTTCAGCATGTCAACCAATATTTCTTTGTTGAGCATTCCGCAAATCATTACTTCCTGTCGTTCTTCTTCAGGCGGGAAAGCAACGGTTTTATATTCTTCAGGAAATATGTCCACCCAATTGTTGTAAAAGTCAAAATCGGCACTAATTGTACCAACACGTGCTTCTTTGCCGTGAGTGATGATGCTAAACAAATTGTAGTGAAAAAGTCGTTCTTCGCCTTCCTTCACTCCATAATCATCCTCTCTGGTGTTGGCATATCGGGTAACCTGTAAAAATGCTTCGCTCAAAGGTTCAGCGACATCAAAATCTTTTGCCTCAACCACTACTAAAGGCAAACCATTCAGGAATAAAACTATATCTGGGATAATGCCCTGGCGGCTAGCTCCCGGAGTAAGCAAACGAAACTGATTTATGGCAATAAAGCTGTTCTTATCATAATTTCTGAAATCCACCAAACGAACCGTTGGGTTTACTTCACCCGTCAATTCGTTTTTATTTACCGTTGTGCCTTTTATCAATAAACGGTGAATATCTTTGTTGGCTTCGTGCAAGGTTTTCCCCGAAAAACTTTGAATTTCAGTAAGCAATTCCTCAAGCTGTCTTTCAGTAAGCCATTCTCTGCCATCTGCCGTTTTGTTGATGGACTTTACTGAGTCTTTAAATACCTGGGGCAACAATACCTGCTTAAAGTGTTCTCTTAAACTTTTTGCCGGGTCTTGCGGAACGCCAATGCCCTGGTCTATCACTTGCCAACCTAACTGGCGAAGTTTATCTAAAAAGGGTTTTTCTACATTGATATATTCTGCCATAATTAAGTCCGATTATTGGTTAGGTAAGCTTGCTCCGGATGATTAACCATTTCTGGATGCAGATATTTAAGCTCCCTTGTGCCAATCAATTCTCCCAGAAATTTTCTTTTCAAATAATCCTCTCTTTTCCCTAATATTTCCGCTAATTCCGTTGATTTAAATGGCTTGATAGAGCATATCCTTAAAATTAAACTTTTCAAGACTTCTGGGTCATTTACCCTTCTAGCAAGTTTCTTTATTTCTGTTTTTATTTCTTCTGGAAGGGCATCTAGAGGTTGTGTACTAAGACCAGAAGGTGGTGTACTAAGACCAGCGGGTGGTGTACTAAGACCAGCCACTGGTGTACTTAATTCCTGAGCTGTTGCAGTTAATCCAGCGCCCGCTACATAATAAGTTGCTTTCCCTTTTCCCTTGGATTTCAGTAGATTATATGTTTTTAGCAGCCTTAGGTCATTGCTTGCTTTAAGCGTATCGCAATCAGCCATTTGGCGATAGGTAGTATTGTCTATGGCTCCAACCTCTCTTACAAAAATCAGTGCCTGTTTTTGGCTATCTGCAAGGTCATATTTTTCAAATTGTTTCAGCCATTCTAAGTCATTGGCATCCAGAAAGTGATGTAAAAGTAAACGGGAGGAAAATTCATTGTTTTCACGGCTTGATTCAAAAGTTGGCGGTACCAGGTGTGCTGCTTGCATCAATCTACGCATGGCTCTGATACCTGAACCTTTAGTTTCGGCCAGATTGGTATCGTGAAAAACAGCGGCAATGAATGGGTTACGGGTTTCGCTTCCGGGTTGCCCTAATTTTTCCTCTGATTTTAATGAGAAGCCGGGATTTATTATTTCAATACGGTTATCGTAACGGATGATTTGTGTGGGGCGATGTTCACGATATGAACGGTGCATTAAAGCATTTACGATTGCCTCCCGGAGTGCTTTCATGGGAAGTCCAGTTGAAGCGGCTTGCACGTCATCTTCTGGCAACAAAAATCCTTTTGGTAAATCGGCATTAATGGCTTCAATCAAACGATACAACACTAATATGAGAGGTCCTCGCATATCAATGGTGGTAAAACGATCATCAGGGTTTTCAACCCAAACATTGCCCGGCACACGAATGTAATCGGCACGCAACATGGGAAAAGTGCTTCGTTGTATTTTGGAGTTGCCAAACAACAGCAATCCTGCAAGGTTCAACTCATTGGGGTCCTCTTTATTAACACAACCCAAGGCCCCCAACAATTCATTGTCTGAATAAGCCAGTTCTTCGGCAGCAGGATTTACTTTCTCACGGAGCACCCGGTAGCGTTTTATTGCATTCTCATCCACATCGGCAAGAGTTGTTCCTCTCACAGGGGTTTGGTCGTAGCTGCCGGTATCCTGATAAAACACATGCATATCATCATCAGTGCAATGCTGGTCTGTACTACCGATTCTTCGTAAAGCCCCCGATGGCAATGCTTTGCTTTTAAAATAAAGTGGTTTTTGTTTGGCAGGTAATTCATCTACCCAAATTTTCAGAACAGGTTGTCCGTTAATTTTCTCAATAGTCATTGCAGGCCGGACGGGCATATTAAACATGCTGGCACATTGAGTTGCTATGTCGCTTTGAAGTTTGTCCGGGTCAGGCATGGGGTCAACTTTGTAATGCGTTGAGCCAGTGGCCGTATCGTCAGCACTAATGCTCATTAAAATATAACCACCACCTAAGCCGGGTTCATTTGAATAAGAGCATACTGTTTCCATGATGGAAGTCGTAGTGTCTACAATTCCCTTTGCTTCAATCCACGGACATTCATCTGTGTCATTCAGAATTTCGAATAGTTCCTCTGATGTGTATTCTGGCATAACTAATAAGTAATTTCATTTATTGTACTTATAAATACCTCATTTTTATTCATGAATTCAAGCCGATAGTTTTCATTTTGATTTTCAGGAACAATAATGAAGAGCGTGTAGAATTCAATCTCATTGCCCCATACTCTCATTTTATTCTTAACACAAGGAATCTCTGTGTTCTTTGCATTTTCCTGCCATCTTTTGGCTGTAATTGGATAAATAAAACCACATGCTTTTATTTCTGTTTCATTACCGAACTGGCCAACATAGGTATGAAGTTGAAACAAATCTTCACGGCTGACTCCATAAACAAAATCAAAACTTTTATACTTGACATCAAAAACAAATTTCTTGCCCTTGTGGCTAAAAACAATGTCAGGTTCTAGTTTTCTCTTGTAGGAGTAACTGCCTGTTGGAATCTCGGGGCGATTCTCATATTTGCTGTCCAAATAATATCCTGCTCTTTTAAGTAATTTCCGAACAAAGTATTCAAAAAGCATCGACACATCAAAAAAGAAAGCACTCGTATCAGACTTCTCACCAAAATCTGATAGTTGGTCACGAAGAATCAGTTTTGAAAGATCAATCACCTCATTGTAATCCTTATAGAATGGATTAGTAAAATGTTTTGTTTTATAAAGTTCTGCATGATTGAATCTGTTTCCTTCAACAGCAGTATAAAATGCGTTTTTTAAAAGAGTGCTATCCTTTAGGAACTCATGTGTCCCGATCTTTTCAAAAGTAGCAGCTATTAATCTTGTTGCCTCATTATTGTAGCTATGTTCTCTGTACTCACAATCATAAATTCCGGTTCTTTTTCCTATTGTGAAGTAATGTATCGGGTTTAAACTCCCTCTTAATCGGGTTAACACTTGTTTCTGGGTTTTGTATTTCTTTGGAAGGCCGAGTCTAAATGCCTTTCTAACTTTGGTTTTCCATAAATATATCAGCAACCATTCATACCCCTCTTCCTTGTCAGAACCTCCGTAGTTCTCAATCTCCCAAAACCCATCCGCATCTGATATAATGTACTTAAGAAAATTATCTCCAAATCTTGAAGATATTTTAATGGCATACTCTCCTTTTTTCAAGTACCCGATAATATTACCAGTTTTGAGTGTAAAGTTGACACAGTCAATTCCGTTAACTTCAATAAAATTATCTTCACTATTGTGTTCGTAGTCTCTATTACGGAATAACACCAGGGACTTTTGCTTATTAGTTTGAAAAAGGTTTTGAATTTCTCTGTTTGTTTGGTTTAGGAAATGCCATATAGCTTGTTCATTATTATATGAATGATACCGTTGCCCACTTTCCCTCCTATTCAGATCAATAGGTTGCTGAAGCCGCTTATTATTAAATATACCTTCATCTACATGATAGATTTGATTGTCTACCAATGTGCTGTCTTTCAATATGTTACAAAGCCACTTACTCATTAAATAATACCAAAGCTTTTTGCAAATTTCGAAACTAAATCTTCTCTTCCTGTACCTCTTAGATATTCGTGTAAAAGTGGTTCAATGCTATCATCCCATACAGCATTTCTTACTTCGGAAATGGTTAGTTCTTTAGAATAGTTTAGATCCCACAAATAAGCGTGACCGACTTGAAAATCTCTCCCCAAAAGCGGCTCTTTTTCAATTTGAGTATTCAACTCTTTTAGATTTTCAGCCAGCTTTTCCCATTTACTATTAAGAGTCATCAAATGGTAATGTAGCAGTGTTGTGTCTGGCATTACTTCTTCCCATCTGAATCTTCTCCTAAGGGCAAAATCAAAACTTTCAACGCTTCTGTCTATTGTGTTCATGGTACCAATGAGAAAAATATTCGTTGGAATAAAAAACTGATACCCATCTCCTATTTTTATCATCCCGGTTGAACTGTCATTTAAATGGGTATACTGGGTTTTAATAGCTCCTTTAATACCTCTGTATTCCAGGCAAAACATTAATTCCCCAAATACCCGAGACAGTTCCGCTCTGTTTATCTCATCGACTATGAAAAAGTATGGAGGAATTGCATCGGTAAGTTTTTTTGTCTTATCTGAAATTTCATATATGTACGTCCAATGTTCGCCTGATAATTCCGAATGTAGTTCTTGAACGTCATTTAATTTTAAGTCATGCCACTCTTTGTCTAATTTTCCTTGTAGTGAAAGAATTGCAACATCATACTCCCATTTTCCGGCTTTCATACAAAAATTCTTGAATATACCGTTTTGCAGGCTTAGCTGAGCCTGGTCATTTTTATCAAGCTTGGGCCTAAGGCCTTCCATGAAATCTTCGTAAGTATAGGAAGGGTGAAACTGTATAGTCTCAATATGGTTGTTAAAATCAAAATTTTTTGTACCAGCAAACTCGTCTTTCCAGATTTCAAAAAGCAATTTTGTGTTTTGTTTTGCGGTGTATGTTTTTCCGGTACCAGGTGAGCCATATTTTACTACCTGCTTTTTGAGGCTAAATGGATTAGAAATATTTACATACATTTCCCATAAGCATATACTTATCCAATAAACGTCAGAGTCACTAACTCCCTGTAAAGAATTTGTTATGTGTTTAATGGCAAACCTATTCTTATGATACCAATCTTGTGGTTCAGAAGTTTCATATTTTGGTATGAGATTTTCATTTTGTAACCAATAAAACACCTGATTGAATTTACCCTCGTCAACTGTACTTGAAATTGTAGTAGTGCATGCCGCTATTGCTCTGTTGATAAGTACCGGATTGTTACCTGCATTCTGATTGATCCACCATGCTTTTAGCCCCTCATAAGCGTCAAAATCAGGATTGACAATAATTTTCTTAATTACATCATCAAAACCATTAGCTTGCTTAAACCTATTTAAATTATCCTTGCTTAATACAGATTGCCCACGGGATGAAATGCCATTGGATTGTTCGTAAATGAGGCGGTTAATAAAGGCATCAAAAGGACTAGGTACATTTTGAAATGATGTTCCCTGATAGGTTTCTGCATTTCTTAAATCAGAAGAAGACAGGTTTGTTCTTAATTTATCAATATCATTTGAGAATTGTCTATACTCCTCATACCATCCAATAAGATGGTGTTTTCTATTATGGATTAAGTGCGTATATAGATTTTTTAATCTTTGACTCATATATTAATTTTTCTTACTCTTCCATTAAATTCCAATAAACATAATTGAAAAAACTATCAACTTCTAAAAATGTCTGCATCCCCAGATCATCACGTATTTGTGTTAGTAAGGCAATATATTCCTCATAATCATCACCCTTGAAACTTGATATGTAAGGAAAATTTTTACCTGCCAATTCAAGGACTGCCAATGGATTGTCATTCAGATTAGCGAACTTCTTGGGGTTATAACTTAAAAATATCTCAGCCACTATGTTTTCACCCACTCCGGAAATTTGCTTTGCCTTTCTCACTTGATTTAACTTGTCAATTACATATTCGTAGGCCACTCCAACCGGTCTTGTGAGAACACTTTTAACATCTCTCACTATTTCACGAAAAGCATCAGGATAATCCAGTGTTTTGTAGGTGGTTCTGTGAATGCTGCCAGAATGCCACAGTTTCGGCTTATAATCCTTATGACCTACTAAAGGCCCAAACAATTGGTGAAACTGTGCAGCATTTAATAATTTGCCAGTTGCAAGCATTTCCAGATTTTTCTTTGCTTTCTTATATTCTGATTCCCTATCTACCGGTTCAATAAAATAATCTGATTTCTGGTATTCTTCATAATATGCCCTTAGTCTTGGCATATCAATGCCTGATATGTTTGATTTTCTTCTTCTAAACCTGAATACCGGGCCTTTGCCATATTTCTTTTTATGTACTTCCTTTTCCTTCTTATATCGGGTAATCAAAGCCCCTACTTTATCAGTATAATATCGCTTATGTAAATCTTTAAAATAGCTATCCAGTTTTTGATATTCTGGTGAATTGATAGTAGTCACTGTTACCATCGAAACCTCATCATTCACCGTCCAACCATGTTGGGTAAGGTTAGAAGAACCGGTTACAATCGTAACCTTTTGAGAGACAATGAACACATATATTTTCGGATGGAAAATACCGGCATCAGGGGTGCAAAGCACTAACTGGTGGTTGGGCTTGGTTTTGATAATATTATACAATTTTTTCAACGTGTCCGGATCTGTTTCGCCCAACCCTGTACCAATGTAGAATGTAGATGATTTTGCTTTATCGGCACAAAATTTTTTTATACTTGCATTGATATTGTTCAGACCACTTTGTTTCAGAAAGCCAACAGCAAAAATGATTTTATCCGCTTGTCCCAAGAGATTCAGTAAATATTCTCTGTGTGTTTCACCGGTATTTGATATGAAAGTAGTTGCTGTTACCATTACTGTAAGGCGCTTTTTAAAAGTTCATAGTAATTATCTTTATTGCTAATAGATGCATTATGAAAAGGCACTTCATAAATGTGTGTACTTTTGTAATTGCCAACCAGACCATAAGTTGATAATCGTCTGATTAAACCGTATTCGTGAAAAGTCATAGCCACTTTGCTGTGCATTAAACACATTGTCTTCACATTATGTACGCTTAGTAGATTAATTATTCGACTTACCCCATTCTTTTCCGCCTTGATTTTTTGACTATTAGTTTCTACTACATCATGAACTAAGTCTGTAATGCCATACACAGCATTCTTATAATTGATAGAATTATTACGAAACACTTCATCATCCCCGGTCAACTCGCTTTTAACAGGCTGCTTGATTAGTCCACTTCGAAACAATAGATTCCAGAAAGAAAGATTGTTTGAAAAATAATGACCATTCTTGTTAGAGTTTACTGGTGGATTCAAAGCCACAAACAGTATATCCATCTCAGGATGCAATATTTCGACAAGGTTAATCTTACTCATTAGTTAAGGCATTTATTTTTTCCTTCAGTACCTTTACCTTTTTCTTCCCACTCAACAAATCCTCCATCAAACCCTTTTTAAGGTTTTGCATTTTCAGTAAGTACGCTTGCTCGGTTTGGAGTTTCATAATGATTGAAACAATTTTCTCATTCATTAATAGTTGCTCATTCATTTTGGGAATCGGCAAATGAACTCCAGACAAGGCTCGTTGTGTAATTTTTGGCTGTGCTGTTCCTGAAACAATAGTTGAGTAATTAATAGATTCAAGTATTTCACATAGAAAAGTGATAGTAACAATTGTTGAAATTGGTCTCAATACATGTGCGTGATTGTTAACCCAAATTTTACCCTCCACTTTGAATGCTAATGGTAAATTTCTTGAAATTACATTCTCTCCGTCTTCTCCGAAAAGAATTAAAGGCTCATCATAGATGTAGTCCTCCACGAAATCAATTATGCCAGATGCTCCGTAGTAAGGATAAACTTTTTGTTGCTTATCTCTATCTTCTTGTTTTACTGGAATTCTTGCGCCATCCAAGTTTTCGGAAATTGATGAAACAGGTAAAACATCCCACTCCTTCGGTACCCACCCCAAATTACTATCTTTATACAACTCCGGAGCATCCTGATAACGGGGGCGGAGTTTGTTGGTGCTTGGGTCAATGCCACGGGTAAACAAATCGTGTAACAGGCCTTGCTTAATTGCTTTGTATTTATCAATGACGGAGAGGGTTTTTTCTATAACCGTATCGGCTGTGGAGAGAATGCGAGCAATTTTTTTTTGCTCGGAAAATTCAACCCAATAAAATTTCAATTTGTAAAGAGATCTTGAGTTTACACTTGGAACGCCTGTGGCTTCAATTAGCTTTGTTAAGTCAGTGTTCAAGAAATTATAGTATAGCCATTTTGTATTTACTTCATCATTTGCTTTAATACAAAATATTGTATCAACATTCCAAAATTCTCCTTCTACATACATTGGATTATTGATTGAGCCTTTCCTACCTGAAAGTACCGCTGGGCCGCAGTATAATGGAAGACTTGTGACTCCCATCAATCCACCTGTTCCATAAATAGGAATAATTCCACCAGGTGGATTTTGTTTGTAATCCATTCCGTTATAGATGTGTGCTATGTCAGAAAGTAATACTTCACTCATATCCTAACTCAGCTAAAAATTGATTAAACAATACGGTTTCATTTTCTCTTTCTTCCAATATACTGTGCAATGGTACAGTATATTTCTCCCAAACATTTTCCACAGCCTGCAACAAATGCCGCTGGTGGGCTTGCAAATAATCGTTCACGGTTTGTTGCAAGGTTCGCAGCCAGCGCTGCATAATGAGCTCTTTTGCTTCGTCGTGAGTAATGAGCAAACGTGCCTGATCAACCAATGCCTGTTTGCGGTCTTTTATTTCTTTAATTTTTCGCTTGCATACTTTCAGTTCTTCTTCGAGTTCGCTGTGTTTGGCTATGCGGCCTTCCTGCTGCTCAATTTGGTTATCAAGCCTTATAATTTCTGCTTTCAGCTTTTCGCTTTCCACTTTTAACTGTTCGCTATCCAAAGCACCTGCTTTAATTCGCTTCAGCAACAACTTATTCTCCTTGTCGGTTTCCTTGCGTTCACCTTTCAGTTCTTTGATGCTGTCTTTCTGTTCTTTAAGCTCTTTGCTTCGCCATACTTCGTAATTTTCTTCATTCCATACATCATCTTCCAATTCGTTTACTTCGTCAAACCTGGCTTGCAGTTCGTCACGTCTTGCTTCGTTGTCTTTCAGTTCTTTCAGCACTTCCGGAAACTGGCTTTGCAGTATTTCGTCATCCGGAATGAGTTCGGCATTCCATCCGCTGGCTATTACACTTTTAATGTCGTTATTAATGCTGTTCCAGTAGGCCGCAAAAGAGCCACGGCTTTTAAAGTCATCTAAAATGGGGAGTGAGTTCAGCCTTTCGGTCAGTGCTCGGGAAAAATCATGGTACAGATCAAACACATTGGCTTGCCCTGCCGGTAATTGCTCAATAGCATGGATTTGCTGCTGCCACCACCCGGCAATGGCTTCGGTGTATTGGGCAAAGGCTGTCTTTATTGCTGAACTTTCATCAAACAGTTTCTTAATGTCTTCTTTGTGTGCAATACTGTCAGAAAAATTAAGGTAATTTGGTTTTAACGGCTCAAACAATTTTGCTTCCAGACCAGTATAGCAGTTGAAATAGTCTGTCAAAGCTTTTACTTCAGTTTCAGGAATGCCACCCTGCAAATGGGCATGCACATCCTGCGGTTCTGGCGGAGGTGCATTGTCTACATACCGGCGTATATTGAAATTGAAATCTTCATTCTCTAAGTTATTATGCTCATCAATGGCTTTGCTTTTAGCCACCATTTTGCTGTATTTGAGTGTTTCTCTTTTGTGGCGGTAGGTGTAGGCAATTTTTTCCAAATCTTCTGGACGAAGTTTGTTTTGGTTTTTAACTTCCTTGTATTCACGGTCGGCATTGATAATAAGTACATGGTCTCTCTCGTGTGCACCGGCTTTATTAATCACCAATACACAAGCACCAATGCCTGTTCCGTAAAACAGGGCAGAAGGCAAACCAATTACCGCTTCCAGATAGCCACGGTTAACGAGCCACTCACGGAATTTCTTTTCTTCACCTCCCCGATACAACACACCATGCGGCATTACTACTGCCATGCGTCCGGCATTGTTCAGTGAAGCCACCATGTGCTGCACAAACATGAAATCGGCTTTGTCTTTGTTGGGCATCCAAAAATTAAAGCGTTCCTTGAATTTCATGTTGGTGGTGCTGTAATCCTGCGAAAAAGGTGGATTGGCAATCACAATGTCAAAGGTTTTCAGTTCGCCATGCTCCTGATGCATTGGATTGAGCAAGGTATCCCCATTCAGAATTTTACTATCGTAAATATTGTGGAAGAGCATGTTCATTTTACACAATCCCCAAACTGTCCCGCTTTTTTCCTGTCCGTAAAGGGTGGTGTTTCTGGCCGAACCGTATCGGCTTTCAACATAGTTTTTACATTCAATCAGCATACCGCCACTTCCCACGGTAGGGTCGTAGATTTCAGCATTTTCTCCTGGCTCTAATATGTTCACCAGCAGTTTTACAATTTCACTAGGCGTGTAGAATTCTCCTGCTTTTTTTCCAGCACTGTCGGCAAAATGTTTGATGAGGTACTCATACGCAGCCCCCATCAGGTCGGGAAACTCCAAATTGTCATCCCGCAAATTCATTCTGTTGAAATGCTGAATGAGTTTACGCAAGTCCTCATCACTGATTTGTTTGTTGTTCTTACCTACTGTTTTGTTGAAGTTTATATTGTCCTGATTGAATACGCCGTCCAATTTGTCAAGGTTAGCCTCCTGTAAAGCAGCTAAAGACTTGTTGAGATGGTCGCCAATTTCTTCGGTCAAATCCTTGATAAAATTGTACCGCTGTTCTTCTCCCTCACTGTCAATGTAGGTTTCAGGGTCGCCGTCCAGCCTTTTCCATCGTGCTGCTAGAGGAACAAAGAAATCATATTCCGGTGCGCTTTGTCTTTCAAGTTCTCCGTAAAGAATTTCCGGGTCACTTACACCACGCACATCAGTCAGCGTTTTCTTTCGTTTGTCACGGTGCACTTCAAACTGGTCGTTTACTCGTTTCAGAAACAACATGGAAATGATATATTCCTTGTATTCAGACGCGTCCATATTACCTCTCAGAATGTCACACGCATCAAAAAGGAAAGTTTCTAATCGGGAAAGTGAGATTTTATAAGCCATTTATCTAGTGTCAAAATTTAATTTGTGAATATCGTTATTTCTGTCGGTACTTTGGCAAAAAACGGGCTTTTGCAAGCCAGGTTTGCGGGTATATTTGTGCGGATTACAAATGTGCCGTTTGTACAACTGCCATACATTGAATCAGAACTTTAGCTGGGCGGCACCTGTCACCCATAATGCAGGGTTCGTCATGCTCCGAACCTCATTAACCCGAAGCTTCGGGGCTGATTGCAAAAATGTCAAACTCCATAATCGGCAGTACCAATGTTTTTTATTGGTTTTGGGCATTTTAATCGTCCAACCAGGAAAGTTCCTCAGCCTCCTGTCTACATTCCTCAATAGTCTTTGAATACTCGCCTTTATAGAATTCGTAATCTACTCCATTATGCCACGAACATGCTCCTTGTCCTTGGGAAAAACTGGTCCAACCGTCATTACATTTAGAACCAGAGAATTTATATTTTGAACGTTCATGAATTTTTGTAGTTAATGTTTCAACAGAAGTTAAACCATCAATAATTCTTGACCCAAAAAAGAAAGTTCCAAAAATTGTAAAAATTATTAGCACTATTGTCAGTGCCGTATTTTTCTTAAAAAAGCCTTTAAGTCTATCTTGAGTATTTTGAGATAGCTTTGAAATAATTGTAAAGTCTGCAAGTTTCAATAATGCAAAAAAGGCAAGATAGATAATACCTAACTCTATAAGTCGCCCTTTAAAAAAAGCATACCCAGCAACTATTATTATTGATAGGCAGCCGAGTCCTGCAAAAATATTTTCACTTTTTCCCTTCACTTTTTCAAAAATTGTTTTCGGAAATTTTTATAGAGAGTCATATTCAAGTGTATCTATGTCATTTGAACAAACGGTAAACAAAATTACACACATTAATTTTATTACAGAATATGCGATTTTAAGAAACCTCATAGCCCCCTCTACCTGATCACACTCACCCTCTTCATCAACCCCTCCTAATACTGCAGGGCTACCGGCTTTGGGTGCCCCTGGTACTTCTACGTGGTCTTTGTGAATACGGTTGATATGCAGGAAGGAGACCACGAAGGGCGGTGAATTTTGATGAAGAGCTCCCCGGGAAGGGATTTCAGTAAGCCATCGGCCAACTACATCTTTCCGTAATCAATTATTTTTTGTACCGGTGAGGCAAAAGTTCCGCTATTCTGTTGACGGGGTGATCGGCGATAACGCGTAAAACTTCTTTAAGCCAGGTGTAAGGTTCGATACCATGCATTTTACAGGTTCCAAGCAGCGAGTACAACATGCCACTGCGGCGTGCTGCTTCATGGGAGCCGGCGAATAAATAATTTTTCCGGCCCAAGGCCACAGGCCGGATGCTGTTTTCAACAGGATTGTTGTCGATATTCAGCCGGCCATCGTTTACATACTCAGATAACCGCTCCCAACGTTCAATGCTGTAGCCTAGCGCTTTGCCGATGGCACTTTTGGGAAGAGTTTGCACATACTGCTCTTTCATCCAGTTGCCCAGTTGCGTAAGGACGGGTACAGCTTCCCGCTGACGGACTTCCCGGATTTCATCTGCAGTGAGTATGGTGTCACGACAACGCCTCTCAATCTCATAGAGTTTTTGTATCTCTTGCATGGCATGAGAAGCACGGGCTTCATCATTATCCATGGCCTCATTGAACATGCGACGGGCATGCGCCATGCAATGGATCAATGTGATGCCCGGCCTTTTGGCGAACACCTCATAGCCC
>CAUJFJ010000229.1 GCA_963169675.1 Bacteroidota bacterium | reverse complement strand
GGTAGCGTGATCGTTTCAGGACAAAATACCAACTCTATCGTGGTCAACTTTGGCACTACAGCAGGTAAAATTGGGGTAACTGCTAAAAATGCTTGCGGTAACAAAGGAACTACTACCCTTACCATTGCTTTCAACTGCCGTATAGAAGACCCAAGCGCTGATTTCGGTTTATCATTGGTGCCGAATCCGGCATTCGACAAAACCGAAGTTCACATTGCAGGAAATATTTTAGAAAATTCCTCCTTAATTGTAACCAATATACTGGGTAAAGACGTTTACAAACAATTGATCAATCTTCCTGAAAATGGAATAATCGAATTAGATCTCGATGAATATGCCAAAGGCATCTATCTGGTATCACTTCAATCGGGAAGCACTCGTAGATCAATTCGCTTAATTGTAAATTAATAGCCAATGATTCGTAAGTTTATTGCTGGAGTTTTTTTAATGGTGCTACCTTTCCTGGTAACTGGTCAACAGGCCTGGACTGTGTATAATACCCAAAACTCTCCACTCCCTGAAAATTCAGTTCGATGCATTGCTGTGGCACCCAATGGCACTAAATGGGTTGGAACCGATTATGGTCTCGCTTCTTTTGATGATGTGAACTGGACAGTTTACCAGACTTTTAATTCCTCTATTCCCGACAATTCAATCCGCAGTTTAGCTGTTGATGCCAACAACGATGTATGGATTGGCACCTTCACCAGTGGTTTGGTGAAATTTGATGGCACCAACTGGACCATTTACAATATGGCAAACTCCGATTTACCGGATGATTTTGTGCGTTGTCTGGAAATTGATACGCTCGGAAATTTATGGGTGGGAACTATTGGAGGATTAGCTTATTTCGATGGAACGACATGGGATGTGTACAATACTTCCAATTCCGTGCTTGGTTCAAATAACATTGGTTCCATTTATGTGAAACCTGAAGATAACAGTGCCTATTTCGGAACTATTAACGGAGGCCTCGCTATTAAGGATGCAAGCGGTTGGTCGCATTTTACTATTTGGAATTCTAATTTACCCGATAACACCATCTTAGGTTTGGTGAAAGATACAAGTGAAGTATTATGGATGGCTACTCCTGCCGCCGGTTTATCAGGATACATAGGAGGAATTGCCTTCATTACTTACAACACATCTTCGTCCAACATTACTACAAACAGCCTTACCTGCATTTCAATTGATAGTGATGAATATATCTGGAGCGGAAGTAACGACTCGGGTATTGTAAAGCAACAAGGGATCAGTAATTTCATTTCATACAACACCTTAAACTCCGGTATGCCCGATAATTTTGTTCAGGCAATTACTACCGATGATCAGGGCGTATTGTGGATTGGAACCCAGATTGGAGGGTTGGTTCGGTTTGATGAATCGATACTATTGTCAGTTCCTTCCATTGCAAATAAAAGTCAGGTTAAGATCTTTCCTATTCCAGCCGCTGAAAATCTTTATATAAGTTCTGAAGAAAAAGCCATCGACAAGTTACAACTCACCGACATTACAGGAAGAGCGATTCCTATAAGTCCAGAAATTATATCAGAGCAATTGTTTCAACTGAACACATCGCAACTTTCATCCGGTACGTACCTGTTTCGTATTATATATAAAGATGGGATTGTTGATTCAAGACCTGTGGTCATTCAACAATAGCAGTTTGTTGAAAAGGGTGTGTTACTTTAATGCAATTACACCTTCTAAGTAAACCTTCTTCTCCATTGTTCATTGAAGCTCTCCTTTGCCGGGGGACGCATTTTTCGTAATCCCAGCGGTGACTTCATAAAAATGGCATTCATAAAAAAATTGCGAGGCTTTAGTGATGCCCATTTGATTATTTCCCGTTTCAACATCGCCTTCTTCCAGGCAAAATAAAAGAGCTTTTCTGTTCCGGGACGCGATTGTTCATCAACAGCCTTCTTGCGATTATCAAGCAACAGTTTATTAAAATCAATTTCAACCGGACATCCTTCTGTATCAGCAGCACTAAGTGTAGAAAGGTCACTAAAAAACCCATGTGATTTAAATCCTTTCATATAGGGAAGCACAACCGTTGCCGGTGGTCCCATCCAGGTGGAGTGGTAAGGGTGAGCACCAATAACGCCATAAACAGGATCGTGATACTGGCACGCACCACAACGGATACAGGATAGCATCTTACGCTGCAATTCCTCACCCAAAACTTTCGAACGGCCATTATCAATTAAAACCACATACATTTCATCGGGACCGTCGGCTTCTCCTGCTTTACGCGGCCCGGTAAGGATGGTGTTGTATGCAGTTAATTTCTGACCTGTTCCATAAGTCGACAATACCGGCAAAAATGTATGCAAATCATTTATAGTTGGAATTACCTTGTCGATTCCGGCAATCACGATATGAATTCTGGTTCGGGATGCTGCTAATAAAACATTGCCTTCATTTTCAGTAAAAGCAACCGCACCGGGATCAGCAACAATAAAATTGGCTCCGGTGATTCCGATTCCGGAATTCATATACTTCGTTCTTAACACTTTCGAAGCATAAGAAACAAGTGCTTCAGTATCATCCTCAACCTTACTTCCTAGTTTATCATTAAAAAGCTGTTGAACCTCCTTCTTATCCTTATGAATAGCAGGCATCACCATATGCATGGGTTTTTCACCCGACAGCTGCAAAATCATCTGACCTAAGTCTGTTTCTGTCCATTCCTGTGAATGTACAGCAAACTCCTCATCCAAACCTATTTCTTCTGAGGTTAGTGTTTTCGCTTTAACAATGTTTTTATTTGCCGACCGGTTCACTATTGCCATGATTTCAGCACAAGCCTCAGCAGCATCCTGAGCCCATAGCACTTTCCCGCCCGAGCGGATAAAATTTGCCTCAAATTCTATCAGGTATTTATCCAGATTTTCAAGTGCCTTCCATCTGGTAAAAGCAACACGTCTTTTGGCAGTCTCCAGATTCGAAAATTGGGTAACTGCCTCTTCAAACGACTTCTTATATTGCCTTGCTGCCGACGACAATTTTAGCTGCATAGCTAAATCACCGGTCTTGGCAGCTGACTCCTGAAGAAATATTTGATGTGTTTCTGACAATGGAATTGATTACTTCAGGCGCAAAAGTAAGAGAATTTTCTAAGCAGTAAACTTTTATTGTCCTGTTTGCCGAACGAACTCCTTAATCAGGGTTTGAACATCCTCAAATTCAGCTAAACGTATTACACCGGGTAAATCATCAATATCGTGATAGGCTTTCGATCCTCCTGTTGTATAAAAGAAAAAAGCCGGCACACCCTTTTCACTAAACCAATAATGATCGCTGTTGGCTGCCTTTCCACGTTTTCCTATAACCGGCAGCAATTGCTTTTCGTTGTTGATTTTTTCCAATAATGCAAATTCTTCCGGATGAATTTCGCCATTTACCACCATCATGCCTTCCTCACCATTACCCATTAAATCGAGATTCAATAAAAACCTGATGTTGCCCAAAGGTAATGGTGGTTGCTGCGTGTAATACTTTGACCCTATGAGCCCCGCTTCCTCACCGGCAAAAGCAATGAATAACAAACTTTTTGCAGGACGATTTTGTGGTTGAGCATAAAACTTTGCCAATTCCAATATCATTGATGTTCCACTAGCATTGTCGTTGGCACCGGCAAACAAAGCCTCCTTCCCCATTCGTCCCAAATGATCGTAATGGGCCGTAAATACAATGAATGAATCTTTGTTGGTGGTTCCCGGTATCATTCCCATTACATTCTGAGAATGGTAATCACCGATTAACTTATTTTGAATATTCAGGGTAATAGTAGTTGTTTCTTTAGGCCAGCTAGAATTTAGGATCCGAATAACTGCCCGATCATTTACATTACCGGAAACACTCCAAGTTAGTTTTTTAGGTTCTAATATGATAATCCCTTTGCAGGAAGGAGGACTCTTAATAATTGAATTTAGTGTTGTTGACAGACTATCGGGGAACGCAGATTTATCAACTACCAGAAATTTACTGTTCAGTGAATTACTTTCAAAAACCTGATCGATTGAAGTCAAATAAGCAAGTTCAAATGTTCCCTTAATTCCGGGACAAGAAGGACTTACAATAAAATCGCGACCCGGTGACAATAAAGTATTGCCTGCAACAACTTTCATCTTACCGGGGAAAGTATTTACAGGAAATGTGAAGGGTTGAAAATAAGATCCGTTAACCGGTTGCAAACCGTAATTTATAAATTGCTTCCGAATATATTCAGCAGCTTTCCGGTCACCATTTTTGTAATAGCCTCTGCCATGAAATTCGGGAGAAGCTAATATACGAATATGCTCTGCAGCCTGCTGACCAAAGGCAGTTTGGATTACGAAGAAAAAAAGAAATATTAAATTGAAAAATTGTTTCATGTAAGAAATCAGGAAATAAATCTGCGAGATATCAGTTCCTGCAATTGCGCATAAGATTCACCATCAGGTGTCCATCCATAGACAGGCACCAACTCCGTTTCAATAAATGAAACTGCCTGCTGATGTTCGGTAAATGAATTTATTTTATCAATTGCAGTATTGTAAGAGTTAGAATCGCCATCAAATAATTCATTGATAAAAGCAAATTTCTGATTGATACCAATTGCTTTTTTCAAATCTGCAATAGGGTTTTTCTGTAGTTTACCAGCGAGACTTTTATCTTCTTTAGTGTGAGAAATTTTATCGTGCAACGTTGGAGAGCCCTGAAACTTATCTGCGATTGTTGGAGTATCATCAAACAAAGATGCCGTAGCATGTCGGTTTGTTGGTTTCGAAAATTCTTTGGCGCGTTCTTTAGCAAGAGCAACCTGAGGAGTTACTTCCTGAGGAACATCTTCAGCATGTTTTACTTCAACCGGTGTTTCTACTTCTGAAATCAAAAGTTCAGGCTGAACATGCGATGGTATTTTTTCTTCCGGCATTAATGGACTTTCCGGTTCACTTTCTTTCCATGGTATTTCCTGCACAAATGACTCGGCAATTATTGTTTCACTTGCTTTAGCCATTACCTGCTCAGCCAGTGTTTTGCTGTTTTCCGGCTCGGGGGCCGGATGATTAACTGGTTGAGGTATTACTGATGCAATTAGCTCATCTGGTTGCCTTGTATATACAGGAGGCTCAGTTTGCGGCTGAGTTTCTGGTAAAATCGGCTCATTTACAATGGTTTGATTCACTTTTTGAAGCATCAGCATCGATTCATAAAGCTTTCGGATGTTACCCATCAGTATATCTATCTCCAATTGAGGGATTTTCCCCTGATGTGTCAATACTAATTCCTGCTGCTCGCGGATCAACTCTACTAAGTTCCTGATTTCCAAGTGAATCAATGCTTTGCTCATTGTGTTGTTTTATGTTTCTGGTTAGTAACGCTCAAATTGACTTCAAATTTCACAAAAAATTAAGAGAAAACCGACTTAAAAGAGAATTGTCTGCTAAAATTGCAGGTAACTTCAAGCCGTAAATCAGAAATCAGTTTCCTGATCTGCTGTCAAATATACTTTGGTTACCGGATGAAACAGTACCCCGGTTTTTAACATACTTCGAAATTTCTTGCTTCAGCTCCTGATAATTTTTATAATAATATTGAGATACAACAATACGCTTTTGCGGATGCTGTAGATATAGATATTCAAAGCTGCCCGATTCCGCTTCAAGTTCTTTAGTGGTGAATCCATTGAATTCGCTCCAGGCATAGACTTTCTTACTTCCAAAACCGAGAAAGTTTTTCACGACAAGGTTTGGAGCGGAAATTTCCAATACCACGGCTTTATTTTTCAATTCTATAAAAACAAAGACGAACCACAGCAAAATAGATATAGCTACGATTACTAAAAACAAAACAGTCATCGCAGATTGATCATTGTGATTTACACTTTCGAAAGTTACATACCCTATACCAAAAACCAAAATTGATAATGATAAAAATACATACGTCCAGGGCCTGAAAACTGATATGATCATCGCTGAACCATAATTTAGTGTTGAATTAAAATTTGTGTCCTTTCAGTCTCATCAGTTGTACTGATTTCCAAAATATAAATTCCTGAGGAAATCGAAGAAACATCGATAGATTTATTCTCAAACATGCCGGTTTCGGAGTATACAACACGTCCTGCTGTATCTATGATGCGGATAATGGATTGCTTCAACTGAGGATTCAAATTTATATTCAAAATATCCTGAACAGGGTTAGGAGAAAACGAGAAAACATCATCCCGTATTTCATTGATCCCAGTTGTTACAATTGTTTTGCGAATAACACCATCTATACCTACCACATAGCCGGTATTGAAGTCAGTGAAGTACAAAAAGTATAAATTACCTGTTGCGTTGCTGTTTTGCGTAGTCCATGTTAAACCACCATCGGTAGTGTTCAAAATTTTTCCGCCTCCACCGGCAATGTAACCGTTGTTTGCATCTAAAAACTTTACTGAAAACAAAGTTTGAAAAGTTCCACTCGTTTGGTTAGTCCATGTACTTCCGCCATTGGTTGTTTTTTTAATTGTTCCTGATGCACCAACAGTCCAGCCGAGTGTATCATTTACAAAGTAGACCGATCGCAACAAAGAAACTGTTCCTGAAGTTTGTGGTGACCAATTAATTCCATCTGTAGTTTTTAAAATGGTTCCGGTATTGCCAACAGCATAACCAATATTCGTTGATGGGAAATGCACTCCGGAAAGTTGTTGATACTGGGCGTTAGTTTGCGCCGTCCAGCTCAATCCCCCATTGGTCGTTTTCAGTATCATATCAATACTACTCGATCCAAGTCCGCCAACGGCCCATCCAGTATTCACATCATTAAAAAAAACTGCATTAAACTGATTGGTTGTCCCCGACACTACCTGATTCCAGGTTGCGCCACCATTTACTGTTTTCACGATCGATCCCAGGTAACCGACTGCGTAACCGGTATCGGGGGATGGAAAATGTACTTCAAATAAATCGTTGGGGGTACCACTTACCTGGGGCGCCCAGGAGCTGCCGGCTGTAGTGGTTTTATAAATCACACCACCGTTGCCCACAATATATCCTGTTAATGAATCAGTAAAAAATACCGATTGTAGTGCTGATGTAGTGCCACTTGGCAGGTTTGTCCATTGTGCATTTAAACCTGAAGAAATCAATGATGTGAATAACAGGGAGCAAACTAAATTTAATTTCATGAGTTTAATAATTGTTTTGGTGAATAAGATTTCAGAATTGTACTCTTAAGAGCTATTTTTTCTTCTTTTCCACACTTCAAAAGTACAATATTCAGACAAGCAAAAAGATTGATTCGATGCTCCACACTGCTATTTCACTTGCTGTAAACCTACTTAATAGGTGTATTTTAGGTCAAATTACTAAAAGCCAATGCATTGGGAAAAGATAAACGGGCAGAACTATTTGGTAAATTGAAATCTGTTTTTTATCTTCGATCTTATCAATAGCAAAAAACTCCGGAGGAGTATTACTTATTGAACCATTTACTTTACCAGGAAAGGGGTTCACATTAATGAATGTTATCTTGCTAAAACATCAAAAATGACAACAAGTACTCCTTCTGCTGTTCAGCAATGGCTTGCTGAAAACTATGATCCTGATAAGATCAGGAAGAAATTAGCCTCTTTGGGATATGAAGAATCTGCCATAGATTCAATTGTTAAAGAGCACATGAAAGGCTGGTATGCCAAAAGACAAACAACCGGCTTTATCATGTTGGCTATAGGAGCTGTACTGGGATTTATAAGTTGCGTACTTACATTGACTAATCCAGTTCCGGCACTTTATTACTGGATATTATATGGACTCACATCCATCGCCGTTATAATTTTGATGGTGGGATTGTATTATGTATTGGAATAAATTATTGGGGGTTGTCCCACGAATAAAAATTGTGCTCTTCATCTAACACAAAGCCTTCGCCAGGATACAATTTATTTCCTGCTTCATTTGATTTTGCCGTCTCCAGGGTCAAGGAGCAGGCATTGGTTTCAATACAATGCTTCTTAGCTGCATCAATAAGTTTTCGTGATATTCCTCTGCCACGAAATGCTTCTGCTACAAACAAATCATTTAAAAGCCAGAGCCTTTTCATTCTGGTGCTAGAAAACAACGGATAAAGTTGTGTAAACCCACAGCATTCCCCATTTTCTCCTATGGCTAAAAATATAACTGACTCCTCATTTTCAATACGAGATTTCAGAAAATTACTGGCAGAATCGAAATCGGCTGCCTTGTTATAAAACCGGCGATACCCTTCAAATAATGCTGTTAGTCCGTTTAGTTCTTTTATTGTGGCTCTTACGATTTGAATCATGGGTCGGGAATAGTTTATCAATTTTCAACTGTGCGCTTGACCAAATAAGCCAATCCGATAATCCAACTAATGAATAATGTTTCAATGATGCGCTGTACCAGTCCAACATATCCTGAATCCGGAGAAGAAAACATCACCACAATAAAAACGATACTCAAAATTGCAGTCAGAATGGAACGATTGGAAAATGCTGATTTACCTTTCAAACCAAATCCCGTTAGCAAAATAAAAACAGGCACTAATGTATAAGTCAGAAAGCCTGAAACATTATGAATTATTTGGGAAACCGATGGATCTATGAATTCCTTGTTGCAGCCTGCATCGCAGGGGAAAAAGCCAACTATTATAGTCCCCATTCCATAGAATAATGCAAATCCTGCAAGGCCAATAGAAATGAGCTTTGACGAAGGAAGCTTTGCAATACTAAAAATTGAAAAGAGTACAATTAAAATTCCTGAAGGAACATAAAAAAAGTATCTCAGAATCCATCCATAAGGTGTATCAATAGCCATCGACTCGCTGATTAGCATCGAAAAGATACTGTAATCTTCGAACTGAAATCCACCCAGTATTGATGCAGCAACAAATAATGTAACACCAATTATAGCTATGCGGAATAACAGGATATTTTTCATAGCCATTAGGTGCGATTTTTTTACTTCAGAAGATCAGACTTCATAGCGGCTATGAGTTGATCTAACTCTTTTTCTTTGGCTGTAAAATCGTGAGCACTACTTAACGAAGTATTCACGCTTACATAGAATTTAATTTTAGGTTCAGTGCCTGAAGGTCTTGCAGATACAATTCCGTCACCATCAGTCACAAACTGCATCACATTGGACTTTGGCAGATCAATTGCAACTGTTTCACCGGTTATTATATTTCGTTCAATGCTGTTCTGATAGTCTCTGATCATAACAACTTTTTGTCCACCCAGTGAAAGAGGTGGATTGGTTCTGTAAGCAGCCATCATTGCGGCAATTTCTTCAGCACCTTTTTTACCTGATTTGGTAAATGAAATCAGTTCTTCTTTAAACAAACCATACTCCAGATAAATATCGATGAGTGATTCATACAACGTTTTACCTTTCGATTTATAATATGCAGCCATTTCAGCAATCATGGTACAAGCCACAACTGAATCTTTATCGCGAACATGGTCACCAACCAAATAACCATAACTTTCTTCACAACCACAAATGAAAGTCGATTTCCCTTCTAGTTGCGTCATTAAAGCTCCAATAAATTTGAATCCGGTTAGTACATTGTAGCAGGTTACCTTTTTAGAGGCAGCGATTTTATCGAGCAAATAAGTAGTAACAATAGTTTTAACAATGTAATCGTTGCCTTTTATCCAACCTTTAACTTTCCATTGTTCAAGTACATAATGGAACAAAAGTACACCGGTTTGATTTCCATTCAATAGGATGAAATTTTGTGCGGGGTCTTTAACAGCAATTCCTACCCTGTCGGCATCTGGATCTGTTGCCATTACCAAATCGGCATCGATTTTAGCAGCCAACTGCAAGGCCCGGGTCATAGCCTCTTTTTCTTCCGGATTCGGATAAATTACAGTAGGAAAATTACCGTCCACCACACATTGTTCCTCTACCAGATTCACGTTGGTAAATCCAACTGCAGCCAGTGCTTTAGGCACTATGGTGATTCCGGTTCCATGAATTGGTGAATAAACAATTTTTAAATCATGTTGCGATTTTATGGCATCCGGATTAATGCTTACTGATTTCACGGTATCAATAAACAAATCATCCATTTCAGCTCCAATGGTATTTATAAGCTTCGGGTTCCCCACAAAGTTTATCATATCAATGGATGTAATTTTATTTACTTCAGCAATAATATTTTTATCGTGTGGAGCAATAATCTGACCACCATCATTCCAATACGCTTTGTAACCACTGTATTCTTTAGGATTGTGAGAAGCGGTAAGCATTACTCCACTATGGCAACGTAGCTGTCGTATAGCAAAAGACAACTCCGGTGTTGGACGCAAATGTTCAAATGCATAAACCTGAATTCCGTTTGCTGAAAAAACATCAGCAACAACTTTTGCAAATGTGGTTGCATTATTGCGGTTATCGAATGCTATAGCTACCTTAATTTGCTCACCCGGAAACTGCATCTTCAAATAATTACTCAATCCCTGAGTAGCAGCGCCAATAGTATATTTATTAACCCGGTTGGAACCTACACCCATAATGCCGCGCAATCCACCGGTACCAAAATCGAGATCTTTATAAAATGCATCAGTCAGTTCATCCGGCTGATTGCTGTCGATTAATTTACGAAGCGCCGATTTGGTTTGTTCATCATAGTTTCCATTCAACCAGGTATTTACTCTTTCAGAAATTGTACTGTCAATTGTACTCATGGAAATTGCTATTTTTTTAAAGTCTATAATATTAGTTATTCTTGAATGTCCGGAATTTGATCAAAGGTAAATAAAACGACAGCAGAGAATAAAAAGTTGCAGCTTAACTATATGTTAATGTGCTGATATTCAATCAAATTGGATTAACCAAAGATTTCCTAAACCTGTAAGTCCTCTTCAGGAAAGAATTTTTTCAAAACAAACACTGGTAAGAACTTCGGCATATTGGCCATAATTGGGTATTAACTGATACCCATTGCGCTTGTATAGAGAAATGGCCTCGGGTTGTTTGTTGCCGGTTTCAAGCACACATTTACCATAATTTAAACTTGCAGCCCAGGCTTCAAGTTCTTTCAAAACTTCCGTAGCTATTCTTCTTCCTCTGAATTCCGGTTTCACATACATTCGTTTGACTTCCATCACACCTTCTTGAAATTCTTTAATTGCACCGCAACCCACGGGTACATTTTCGAAATAGGCTACAACAATATGTTGAATTTTGTCGATTTTATTGAACTGCGCAAAAAAGGCGTGATCGGCACCATCTCTTATTTGAAGATCGGTATCTAACTCGCGAACTAAACCATGAAAGTCGGTATTTGACGAATCGGTTCTGATTAATTTTAGCATTGGAATCAAGACATTTATAACGGTACGAAATTATAAAGAAATCTTGAAAGCTTCCAAAACCTTGCCCAATAAAACCGCAGACACAGCAAAAAGCAAAAATCCGGATACGTAAGCAACCAACAATTTAAGATAGGTCAAAAATGAATGTTGTTTGTAAAAATGTGCCAATGCATAAATTGAGTAAGCTATCGCAATCAATGGGAAAATAACATCTACAAGTGGTGTTTTAAAAATTGAATCAAAAACTACAAAAACAATTCCAATAAGCATACTAAAACCTGTAAAATAACACAGTACAATAATATTTTCATAGTAATTAAATCCTTTCTTCTTAAAAAACCAATTTAGTGTGATAGCCAGAAATAGAATTTCAATCAGGTTGGAGTATGCATAATTTTCGGTTATCCATACAAAAATAACAGATACGTTATCATCTTTCTTTGGACTCACGATTTGGTGCCCCAGAAAATGACTCAGCAATGAGTACATAATTGATGAAATAACTACAAATGAAATTGGTTTATACAATTTCCTGCGGTCACCACTTAAAAAGCTCTTGACTAAACTTCCCGGTCTGACAGCTAATTCTTTAGCAGTATAAAAAAATCCCTTCTCAAAATTCAGTAAAACAGCTTTTGTCTCTTGCAAAATATAATTCCTGTCGATTCGCTTTACTTCAGCCTCAGCACCACATTCGTGACAAAACCGGGTACTTATCAAACTGGAACAGGAGGGACAAACAGCCATAAACTGAGCTAAATTTCGCGACTAAGTTACAAAATATTCAAAATTCTCATCACAATTCAGATCATTGCTAAAGATTTTCGATATCCGATAAATAAACCTGATCGATTAGTTCATTATAAGGATCAGTCAGCTTTTGTCGAATTTTGTAGAGTTGAGCTGCTTTATTTTTACTATCGAGAAACGCATCCATTTTACTTTGTGCTTTGTAGCATTTCGCCAGATAAAAATAAGTGTCAGCATACTCATATGCCTTATTCTGAAGCAGCAGAAATTCTTCCGCTTCCCGGTAACGGCCGGCTTGAAGATACAAAACTGCCAGATGCAAAAAATCATAAAGCCCCGGAGTTGCTTTATTTGTAAGCAAATGTTTTTCTAATATAGCAAGTGCCTTAGCACTATTCCCTGTTTGTTTATAACAAAGTGCCTTCACTACTTCCAGATGATAAGTGCCATTCGAAGTATATTCCACTAGTTTCGAGGAAAGTTTTTCCAGCAAAACAATATCATCAATTGCTCCTTCATAATCAGCAAAGAATTTATATCGCAATGATGCGCGGACCGGCAAATAAATTAATGAATCGTAAGTTACAGCCAAATCAATATTCTTCTTCCATTCAGTAAAGTTTCCACTTTTTACAAATGGAGCAGATTTTTCCCGGTAGGCATAGGCAAATCGCGGACAAATCAGCAAGGCGCTATCGATAACCAAATGAAAATTTTTACTGAACTGATAATACTTTTCGATATTACTTTCGAGGTATTGACATGCTTTGTATTGGGCAGTGTCACCATTCCACAAATAGACATTGCAATTGGGTTGTGCGATCAAGTGCACACTCAAAAAGAAAAAGCAGGTGATTAAAAGGAGTTTCATGGTAATATTGCTATTAAATTTCCATCTTTAATTTTAAAAAGAAGGTACTGATAATAGTCGACTTTAGATTCTTTCCAAAGCTTAGGTTTCCAACCTTTCAGTGATTTTGTGATTGCAAGTAATTGATCGGTAATTTTGGTATCGAATTGCACGGGCAAGTAATTTAGATCGCTGCACAGCATCCGAAAACGGCCTGATTCACCATTACAATTCACGATAAACCGAATTCGGATAAAACCTGTTTGTCCGATACTTGCAACAGGCTTATATTGTTTATGGAAAATATCCGTCAAAGCAGGCTTGTCACCCTCATATTCCATGCCTTTCCCATTATTAAAATATTGAATTGCCTGGTCCTCGTTATAGCAAATTCTAAAAGCCGGATCATCCAATAAAGAGTCCGGGAGAATATCATCTACCCATCTGGTTTGTTGAGAAAACAAACTGGTTGAGCAGCATAAAAAAAGAAAAAATAAGACCAGTTGTTTGAGATTCATTAAGTCAAATTTACAAAAAAATAAATTAAAAAGCATTACTCAGAAATAAATTCATGCGACCCGATTTCATAAAGTACACAAGGTTCCAAGCGGGTGTTACCTTTCAAGCGGGGATGATTAAAGAAAAGTTGCTGTTTCATCCCTAATTTCTGCATAATCCTTATCGATTTGACATTTATTAGCGTAGAGGTGGCTTTTATATTTGAAAGTTGAATATCTCGGAATCCATAATCAAGACACCTTTTTGCTCCTTCAGTAGCATAACCTTTATTCCAGTATTTTTTATCAAGACGCCAGCCTATATCAGTGCATGGTGTAAATGAAGCTTCATAGTTCTGATCACACAAACCAATGAATCCGCAAAAATTGCCACTTGCTAATTCATCTACAGCAAAATAACAATACTTTTTTTCTGCAAACATCGTTTGCATCCGTGTAATAAAATCAGCGGTCTGGTCCCGGGTGACAAGCGCCGGAAAAAATTCCATCACATCGGGATCATTGTTAACAGCGGCCATATTTTCAATGTCAGAGTCATTCCAATTTCGAAAACCTAATCGTTGTGAAGTAAACAAATAATTACTCATGGGTTATTCCTTTATATTCCATTTCAATCATATCAAAACCTTCTGCCCAATAATCGGGTACCGTATTTAATACAATAAATCCCGATTTTTCATAAAACCGGAAAGTGTGCTGTGATGTTCTTACTTTAATTTTTTCTACCAAAAGTGTTGTTTGCAATAATTTGAGACGATGCTTCAGCAAAATTGACCCCAAACCTTTGCCGTGATAGAACGGATGAATCATATCCCAGCTGATGACACCGGTTTTTTTATCTTCAGAAAAATTAATGCCACCTGATCCGGCCACAACACCATTTATTTCTAACACAAAATAGCTTTCAATTTCATGATCTAAATAATATTCCAGATCCTTCCTCTCAGCAGGTGAGAAAAACTCAGGTGTGTTTAGCTCCAACAACTCCAGTATCGCGTTTCGGTCAGCTGGTAAATAATTCCTGACAGTAGCTTTATTTTTTCCCATAACATTATTTGGATTAACTTCTATCAGAAAATTATCCGGATCTTCTATTTGATTCCAAAAATAGGAAATAAATCCTGAAAATTGGCCAACCGCTTTATGAATGTAAGTCAGATAAAATATACATCAAAAAATTAAAAATTTACCCGCTGATGTGGAAAATGCCTGTTGCTGCATCAAGTACTCACGAACCTAAAAAATAAAGTAATATGAAAATCTCAAAACTGGCAATCTTAAACATTCTCAGCTGCTTGGTATTAATTTCTTACCAAAAAATGCTTGCCCAGCCAACAAATTCTAATCAGGTAACTTCAGGCAACAACCAGTTTGCATTCGACTTGTACAAAACCATTAAAAGTAATGCTGATAATGCCTTTTACTCACCGTTCAGCATTTCGGTAGCTTTAGGAATGACCGTTGAAGGAGCAAAAAATACTACGCGTAAAGAAATGCTAAAAACGATGCATCTTCCTGAAAATGATTTAATTAGGCAAACCGGATTCCGGTCGTTATTAACAGCCATAAATGCTCCTAATAAACAATACAAGCTTTCAACGGCCAATTCGATTTGGGTACAATCGGGCATGACATTGAAACCTGAATTTGAGACAAGTTTGAAAAATAATTTCAAAGGAGGCTTAAATTCTTTGAATTTTAAAGTCGATGGAGAAAATTGCAGAGTACCAATAAATGATTGGGTTGCCGACAACACCAATCAAAAAATAATTGATCTGATACCTGAAAAAAGTATAAATAAATTTACCAGGATGGTACTAACCAATGCCATTTATTTTAAGGGGCAGTGGAAAAAAGAATTTTCGAAAGAATTAACATACGATCAATATTTTCACTTGATCAATCAAAAATCTGTTGTTGTTCCTATGATGCAATCACTGAAGAGTGACCATAAATATCTTAAAACAGAAAATTCTGCTATTCTTGAAATCCCATACAAGAATGATGAATTATCAATGATTTTAATCCTTCCCGATGCTGGAAAATTTTCAGCAGTTGAAGCAGCAATGAGTGAAACTCAATTTGAAATCTGGCAAAAGCAAATGACCAGCCAAACAGTTGATGTAACGATTCCAAAATTTAAGTTCCGGCAAAAACTTATGCTTTCGCAAAAATTGAAAGAAATGGGAATGGAACAAGCATTTACAGATCTCGCTGATTTTTCCGGAATGACAAAAGATGAGCCATTAAAAATTAGTGAAGTAATCCATGAGGCATTTATTGAAGTAAATGAAGAAGGTACAGAAGCAGCTGCAGCCACCGCAGTAATTATGGTCCGTACCGAATCAAAAGAATTCGAAGATGAGACCTTGCAGTTCAGAGCCGATCGCCCATTTATTTTTATACTTAAACACAAAAGTAAAGGAAGCATTTTATTCATGGGACGCGTGATGGATCCATCGAATATGTAAACATGTGTCTGACTATATTTAGGTATTGCTTAACACCGGCATTTTCACAATCTTTACCTTACATAGAAAATAAACCGGTTCTTGTATGCCGAAAGGTGCCATTAGAAATTCATACTATCTGAGAGTTGTTTTTATACTCCTGTTAATCAGCGCTTTAAACAATAATTCTAGCGCTGAAACGTGGGAAATGAACAATGTTTTCCGCTCTGATACAACAGAAGGGATTCAGCTAATTCAGCCTGTAAAGTACATTTATCCAGCTCCGGAAAGTCCAGTGCCGGCCGATGCCGCATTTGAAAAGGAGTTTTATGGGGTGGGGATTGTGAAGTTTCTTTTCAATATTGGGAAAAAACCAGTTTGGTACCGGATTGAATTAGAAAATACAAAATCTGTCCCTCTTGAGATTTCAATAAGATACAAATCGCCAATAATTCAACCGGGATTATTGCTCAAATCAGGAGATTCCACTGTATCGGCAGGAACCCCCAGAATTGAAAACGGTTTTTATTATCAGGATTTCAAATTAAATCCAGGCAAACAGATCGTTTATGTATTCAACCGGCAAACGTGGTCGAAAATAGTTTTCGGTTTTGATTTCGTCCTTCGTAAAGATACTTACGATGATCGCGCTGAATATATTCTACAAAAATCTGATACCATTTTCACTCAGGTAGCTTTTGTTGTGCTGGTCTTTTTTCAAGTGGTATATGTAATGCTTCAGTTTTTTTATCACAGAAAAAAAGAATATACCTATTACTTTTTTTATCTGCTATGTATCTTACTTTATTTTGGAGTACGCCTTGAGTTTAATCTCCGTTTCGATTTTCTAAAACTTTATATTCCCGGAATAGTACCTTATCTGAATGATATATTACTGATTCTTCCCTTCTTTTTCTACCTCCGCTTTTCGAGATATTTTATTGGAACAGCAGAATTATATCCTAAAATGGATAAGCAAATTAAAATTGCAGAATACATCATTCTTGCAATGGTATTTATTGTTGCCTTGTTGATTCCACTCGACCAGGCTTATCTGGCGTTAATAGTAATTACCATATTTGTACAGCTGTTGTTTCTGTATTCAGTTTGGTTAATCAGATTTTTTTACCTCCGACGAAATAAACTTATCAGATTCTTACTAATTGCAAGTGTGTTCGCAGTAACAGGTCACTTTCTTGCAATAACACTTCCTTTGATTCCACCGGTTGTGCCTTATTTAACTTTTGATTTATTGAATATAACCATGATAGGACTGGCATTCGAAATTTTCTTTTTCAACACCGGACTTGGTTACAAAGCCAAATTTGAACAGGAAGAAAAATTGAAAGCACAGGCAGAGGTAATTAATCAATATGCACAAAATCAAAAGATACAATTACAGCTTGAAGGAATGCGTGATAAAATTGCAAATGATTTACATGATGATGTTGGATCAACTTTATCAAGCATTGTGCTGTATGGACAGGTTGCGCTTAAGAGTGATCAGGAAAAATCGAAATCAGTTATTGAGAAAATTATCAATAGTTCTCAGCGAATGATGGAATCGATGAGTGACATTGTTTGGGCAATACATTCCCGAAACGACGCATGGGTGAATTTAATTTCACGGATGAAAGAAACTGCATCGGAGCGATTAGGAATGACCGGAATTCGCTTTACCTTAAATCATGATGAAGCTATTGAACAAATTCGATTCAACATGGAAGCCAGGCGCAACATATTACTTCTCTTTAAAGAAGCCCTTCACAATGCAGCCAAATATAGTGATGCAGGTTCAATTAATTGCGACTTATGTATTGAAGGAGCCATGCTACTTCTTACAGTTCAAGATGATGGCAAAGGTTTTCATCCCGAACAGGCAATTAAAGGAAATGGTCTGGAAAGCATGAAATCCCGGAGCCAGGAGCTGAAAGGCACCTTTAAGATTGAATCATCACCAGGGAAAGGCACTAGAATTACATTCCAACTCCCTGTAAATGAATTAACTGTAGTTCAAAATCCAAGAATCACTTAATTTAGGGATTGCACACGAACCACTTTACACCGATATTTGCACAACAATGATACGCACCATAATTTTTGATGATAATGCCGACCGACGCGATAGTCTGGGGATGTTAATTCAGGCTACTGCCGGATTAGAACTGTGTGGATCATTTGCAGATGCAAATTCAGCATTGAAAGATGTTGAAGCAAGCAATCCCGATGTTGTATTAATGGATATTGGTATGCCCGGTACATCAGGTATTGATGCTGCGCGAATAATCAGATCCACCTTTCCGGATGTTCACATCATCATGCAAACAGTTTTTGATGATCAGGAAAGAATATTCGAAGCCATTAAAGCAGGTGCATCCGGATATATTTTAAAAAGTACGCCTCCGCAACGCATACTTGAAGCTATTCATGATGCGAATGAAGGTGGATCACCTTTTACACCCAGTATTGCAGCCCGGGTTATAAATTTTTTCAGGGAACAAGTGCCTGCGGATAATCCTGATTATGGCTTAAGTGATCGTGAAAAAGAAGTGCTCACCTTTCTTGTTGAAGGTATGTCGTATAAAATGATTGCAACGAGTATGAACATCAGTTACAATACTGTGAATTCGCACATCAAAAAAATTTATGACAAACTACATGTGCACTCTGTTGGAGAAGCTGTTTCTAAAGCTATACAACAAAAAATTGTAGGTTAAGCTAAGATTAATTTTTCTGTCGATCCCTTCATTCTTTCTGAGACATTTTCCACTTCAATAGTTTCACTATTATTAGGGATTGTATTCACTTTCATATTGAGCGAATTTTGTAAAATCAAAGTTCGAATCATGAAAAGCAATCTGCTACATTTATTACTATCCATTACTTTGTTTTTAATTACATCAACTGTTGATGCACAAAATATTGGAATTAACAATCCTGCACCCGATGCCAGTGCCGTGCTCGATATTAGTAGTACCGACAAAGGACTCCTCGTTCCCCGGGTAGCGCTAAGTGCAACCAATCTTACAACACCGGTTACTGCTCCCGCTACAGGGTTAATGGTATTTAATACCGCTACTGCAGGGGTTTTGCCTAATAATGTTACTCCGGGTTATTACTTCTGGAGTGGAACAAACTGGTTACGATTCGACACCGGCAATTTGAACAAGGACTGGAGTCTGACCGGAAATGCAGGAACAAGTTTTCTGGCTAATTTTATAGGAACAACCGATGCACAACCTCTGAGTTTCAGGGTAAACAATATCAGATCAGGACAGATCCATCATACAAACGGGAATACCTATTTTGGATTTCAAAGTGGAATTGTGAGTACAGGAACCAATAATACATTTCTGGGATTTGAAGCTGGTCGAGACCATTTATCCGGACAGGAAAATGTTTTTATTGGCCGCCGTGCAGGGACTTTTGGAACAACCGGTTCCGGAAATATTTTGATCGGAAATGGTGCGGGAATATTTAATACCGCTAACAACAATGTTTTTGTAGGTTCATTTTCAGGAAACGGAAACACAACTGGAGGTGGTAATGTATTTGCGGGCAACTCAACAGGATCATCAAACACTTCCGGTTCACAAAATGTATTTATAGGAAATAGTGCAGGATCAAATAATACTATTGGAACAGGACTGACATTGATAGGAACGAATTCTCGTGGAAGTGCAACTAATCTTACAGGATCCACAGCAGTAGGCGTAAACAGTCAGGTGGATGCAGACAACTCAATGGTGTTAGGCGCTGTAGCAGGTGTTAATTCCGCAACGATAACTACCCGTGTTGCAATTGGTAATAATGCGCCGGCAACACGACTCGATATCGAAGGAGATGTTGCTCATCGTGAAACTGTATTTTCAATCACTGGGCCATTCTTTTTTGCGACTTCAATCAATACCGGAGCATCATCATTTGTTCGTTTAACTAATGCAACTACTAACTTCACCATAGGTGGTATTAATACTTTTGCAAATGGGAAAATAGTTACCTTAGTAAACGCAACTCCATTTAATGCTACATTCCCTAATTGTTTACCGACCGCAGGTGTTAATGGAATTATAACCGGAGGCGGAAATCTTGTTGTGCGTGATAGCGGTAGTGTTACTTTACAGTATTCATCTATTGCTCAAAAGTGGATTGCAATCTCATACACAAACGCTTCGCTTGCAGATGACAAGAAAAGCACTATTAAAAGTAGTGTGGGCACTACAGTGGTCCAGGCGCCTCCTACAGGATTTACTTTACTTCCTCAGATGTCAATCAACTTAACTCCAAAAGACACTGTAGTGCTGGTTGTATTCAGTGCTTCAGGAGCTATTACAAATAATTGTGGACAAAGAAGTGTGAATTTCATTATTAACAATAATGCTACTCCTGTAATCACTTCGCAAACATCTATTGAAGACATTGTTAATTCGGGAGGAAAATTATGGGATATCAACATCACATATCCTATACCAGTTACTCCTAATATTACAAATACAATTTCAGTGACATGGTCGGGAATGGGATGTCTAGGAATTCTTAATGGCCCAGGAGCGATAAGTGCCGGTGGATTTGGCTCTTATCGTTCCTTAACCATTCTGGAAACAGAAGGTGATGGCAGCTTTACTGCTTCGGGACCTGCTCCAACTAGTAACAACTGGGAAATTGCTGGCAATGCAGGTACTGTTTCAGGTGTAAATTTTATAGGAACAACTGATAACAACAGTTTATCGTTTCGAGTCAACAATCAGCATGCAGGTATACTGGATCATTTCAATCATAACACATCCTTTGGATTCAGATCCGGTAACGGTCCGTTTGTTACAGGCGATTTTAATGTTTCAATTGGCGACAGTGCAGGGTTTTCAATTACAACCGGACAAGGCAATACACTAGTTGGTTACAGAGCCGGAAGAAGCATATTAAATGGGACCGGAAATTCAATCTTCGGTAGAGAGTCGGGTATCTCTGTGATATCAGGAGGAAATGCTGTCTTCGGACATCAAACAGCCCGTAATTTAAGTACCGGAGCTTCAAATTCTATTTTCGGAAACAACGCACTCACCGGACTAACATTTGGCAATGGAAATACCATTTTGGGTTCCGGATTAAATCCAACGGCTATAAGTGATTTCAATGTTCAAATTGGATTTTCATCAATACCATTTCAGGCAGCTGTCGGGACCAACAATGTAATGATAGGAAACAATGCCGGTGCTCCTAATCCAAAAATTATAGCATTCAACAATACTATTATTGGTTCACAGGCTCAGTTAGGAATTACGGCATTCCCCGATAGTAACAACGTAATTTTAGGAGCCGGTGCCACATTTACAGACAATGCAGGTGCAGGTCAAAAATTCAATACTGCAATTGGTGCGGGTACAAAAATATTCGCTCCAAATAATGCAACAGCAATTGGTGCTTTAGCTCAGGTTACTACCGCAAACACCATTATTCTGGGAAGCATTTTGGGTGTAAACGGCGCAACAGCAACTGTAAATGTTGGAATTGGCGTTGCTGCGCCAACCGAAAGACTGGAAGTCGGTGGAAACATTGAAGTAACAGGTGATCTCTATACTGGTGCTACCAATGGGGTTCTAAATGCAGGAGGAGGAAATATGAATGTCAACATTAACACGATTGCAGATGTTGCTCCAGCTCCTTTAAACGCTAATGGTGATGAAGATTTATTTATTGCAGATGTATTGGAACTGGGAGGCCAAGGATTTAAACCCGGAGGTGGATCATGGGGAACAGCCTCAGATGCTCGTTTGAAAAAAGATGTTCAGAATTTTACAGATGGCCTCGATAAAATACTTGCAATCCGTCCTGTTTCATTCAAGTACAATGATCATTTTAAATCCTTAAACAACAACAAAACTTACATTGGTGTACTGGCTCAGGAAATTAAAGAAGTAGCTCCGTACACAGTTGAACTTACGAAATTCGGTCAGGTAAATGAAGAAGATGAAAATGGTGTGGAGCATGTGAAAAAAGAAGGCGAAGAATTCTATACTTATGACTCATCTTCATTAACCTACATGTTGATTAATGCAGTGAAAGAACTAAAATCATTAAATGACGACCAGCAAAAAATGATTGAGGATCTGAAAAAAGAAGTTGAAATTCTGAAGTCTGCGAAATAATGAAAATACTCCTCACCATCTTAGATAAATTCCTACCAAAAAGCTTTTGCTTGCTTGTTATGCTTTGTGCTTTTATTTCTTATAAATGCGATGGTCAGCTATTATTCAGCAATGGAGGCAGTATCACTATAAATACAGGAGCACAGTTATCAATTAAAGGGGCATCAGAATTTGATGCAGGTTCTACTGTAACTAACAATGGATTAATCGACCAGACCGGAAATTTTACAAACAACAGCGGCTCAAACTTATTCGGAACCTCGGCAGGAACGGTCGATCTGAATGGTGGTGTACAGCAAATAAATGGTACATCAACTACCACTTTCAATAATCTGGAATTAAATGGTTCAGGAAATAAATCAATAGCGATACTAACTGAAACAGGTGGAACTGGTAGTGGAGTTTTGGATCTGAACAACAGGATTCTTGAACTCAATTCAAATACTTTGGTAATTAAAAATCCTTTGTCATCCGGAATAATCAGAACAACAGGATTTATTCATAGCGAAACAGATCCTGTTGCAGGTTATGGAACTGTATCGTGGTTAACAGGAAACATAGCAGCAACTTCCACTTATCAGATTCCATTCGGTAATGCCGGAACTGGTGACTTTCTTCCGGTAAATTTTAACTTCACAACCAATGGAATTGGTGCATCCGGGAAAATTGATGTAGCAACCTATCCAACCAATACACTCGCCACCCCGAACAACAGACCTTTGCCAACAGGGTTACCTGTACTTACGAATTTCACCGGGGTTGAAAATGCTGCAAACACCATCGACCGTTTCTGGATAATGGAAACAACCGGGTTTTCAACTTTGCCCACATCAAATATCCAGCTAACTTACCGCGAATCCGAATGGAGTTCGGGAACCAATACCATTTTAGAACCAACCCTCGTACCACAGCGCCATGATCTTAGTGTTTGGTCGCCACCCCTGGCAGGATCAATAAACACTGCTACAAATACTATGTTAATTAATGGCGTAAATATTTATAATTCAATATGGACATTAGCGGGTAACACCTCACCACTTCCGGTGGAGCTTATTAGTTTCGATGCAGATCCTATAGATAACAAAGAAGTATTATGCAGTTGGGTTACAGCCAGTGAA
>CAUJFJ010000228.1 GCA_963169675.1 Bacteroidota bacterium | reverse complement strand
ATTCCATACAACAACAAACATAGGGCAAAGACAGATCCCAGAATAGGAACATGATTTAACAGCAGGTGAATATGAGCTCCGTTCATTTTATTTTTTTAAATATGTGATCGCTCCGGAATCTATTTGCTCCGGCAATAGTGTATCAAATAGTTTTCACGTAATAATTAATCTCCACCGAATCAAGAATTCGCTCAGCGGCAATTTTACCATTCGCATCCTGATCCTGCCACGATACCAACACTTGCCACATGTGTGAATTGCGCGTATAAATAACAGTGCTGAATCGCATAAAAACACCATTCAAATGAAAGCTGCCATTAATCAGCACACCATTCACTTCATTGTATGTAACGGGACTATCCTTGAATTCGAAATTACTTACTCCGGGTTTATTTACAATCTCATTCAACGAACCGTTTGCAGCACCTTCCAGACTCGCAGTAATGCCTTCCGAATACAACACACTACTCACCATCATTTCAAATCCTTTGAGTGGTGCATACTGAAATGTCTCCATTTCTTTTATCTGTTGCTTAACCTCATCAGGAATAGCAAGCTCTACTGCTTCCGGTTTAACCGGTGCTTCAACCGACAAACCAAAGCGACCGAAATTATATCGCTCCCATTTACTTTGAATAATAGAATCTGGAGTTTTTCCGGAACGTAAAAGGGAAAGAATACTCACTCCCGACATGTTCGTCATGTAATATGTGAATAATCCCATGAATGCCACACCAACCAGAACACCGGCTATTATCGGGAACTTTTTCTTTTTTTGAAATGGTCCTTCTTTCAGCACCTGCAAATCGGAGGTTCCTACCATTTTTTTATAATCGTCGAAGCTTGCACCGGGATGCTCTTTGCTCCACTCCTGAAAATTGGAACTTAACTTTTTACCACACTGATTACAAAACGTGAGGAACTCCGTTTTCAGTTCATTAGCATGTCCACAATGATTACATTTCAGATAATACATAGTGCAAAGTAACTAAGAAGCTTTCAAGTTTAAAATCGAATAAAAATACGACAGACAAAAAAAAAGCTGTTTCCGGCTCAGAAACAGCTTAAAAGTTATTTAAGTTATTGAATGTCAATCTTTTTTAGGCAATTCCTTTGGTTCGTCAGATTTGCCACTAGTAGCATCTTTGAACTCACGGATACCTTTTCCCAGCCCTTTTGCCAGTTCTGGGATTCTTTTCCCGCCAAAAAACAGCAATAAAACCACAATAATCAGGATGATTTCGGTACCGCCGATGCCTCCCAGAAACCCTAGTATCAATAGCGTAGACATGATTTATTCTTTATTTAGTGCTGCAAAAATACAAAATATTTTCGGATTTGGCTATTTTCCTGCCAACCAGGGGGCCGGATTGAGTTTGGTGGTCCCTTTCCAGATTTCCAGATGGAGTTCGGTAGTGCCCTCTGCCTGATCGGTATAAACTTGCCCGATTTTTTGTCGCGTGGTTACTTTATCGCCCTTTTTCACATAAACCGACTCGAGATTGGAATAAACCGACAGGTATTCACCGTGCCTGATAATCACAGCACTGTTAGATCCCGGAATGGTAATAACGCCACTCACTTCACCGTCGAACACCGAACGTGCCTGTGAATTAGGTGTTGAACGAATATCAATACCATTATTCTTCACCACAATTCCTTTTAGTTCAGGATGTGGATGCTCACCAAAGCTGCTACTGATATTTCCTTTCTCAACAGGCCATGGCAACTTACCTTTATTACCGGCAAAACTATTCGATAGCTTCTGCGATTCCGGAGTCAGCGAAAAGACATTCGCATTGGTCACATTTTTCTTTCCCGATGCAGTTGCCTTTTTCTTGGCAGCTTCAATTTCTTTCCGAATCAAATTATCGATAGCACGATCGAGACGTTGTTTTGCTTTTTGTTTTTCTGCTAGTTGCTTCTTCAGTTTCTTCTCCCGATCCTGCAAATTGGCAAGAACTTTATCCTGCTCCTTCTTGTCTTTTTCAAGCTCCTGCTTTTGTTGCAGCTCTTGATTTCTTAAGCTGGTCTTTTCATTCTTCTTAGCCTCAAGTTCCGATTTACGATTACTGAGTTGCGATTGTGTGCTATCGATCAAAGCTGCTTGTCGTTTGCGACTGTCACTGTACTGTTGCAGATATTTAAGTCGCTTGAATGCCTGATTAAAATCATCGGAAGCAAAAATAAACATCAACCTTTGGTAGCTTCCCTGATTGCGTTGCGCGAATCGTACCATGTTGGCATATTCATTTCGCAGTTGTTCCATCTTATGTTCCAGCGATGTTATTTCACCGGATGTGGTGGTAATCTGACTACTCAATCCATCTAACTCAGAATTGATAGTGCCGATTAATTGCTGACGAAGTTTAATTTTTTTCTTAAGCGCATCTACCTGGGAAGCAGTTAACTTCTTACTCTTCGCAGTTGCATTCAGTTCCTTATTGGTCTGATCAATTTCTCTTTGCAGCTGCTGTTTCTTCCGCTCCAACTCCTTTTTACTTTGCGGAATGGCAGGAATGGTGAGCAGTAGCAGCCACAACAACAACAGAAATTTACCGCATCTTCTCATAGCCTGATGGAATATTGAATGGGAACTCGGGATCACTGTTAATCGTAACTTTATTATATTCAATTTCGATGTTCACTTGTTTTTCAGCTTTCACAACTGTCTTTGAAAAAAAAGGAAAGAGTCCGCCTTCCGTTTGGCGATGGTCGGAATAATCGGTTAATAAAGATTTTTGCAAGCGCTGATCTTCTACACTTAACCTGGTGATCCGATAATTCTGATAACTCACCCACATATCCTGTACAATTGGTTTGTTGGGATCTATATCTTCGAGAGAACGTTTCAGCTTTCGTTTGCTGAGTGTACTCAGGATGTAATACTTATCTTCGATATAAACAGAATTAAACTTATTTTTCTTGTACGAGAATAAATTTCCGGTGAGTATTCCTTGTATGATTTCGAAATCAATATTTACATTCAACAGATCATTGAAAAAACGAAAATCGGAATTTGAATATTTGTTATTGAGGCGATCCATGAACTTAACCGAATCTCTGGTGATCATCACTCTGGCAACTTCAATTCCCAGCAAGGGACTCACTGAAATCCAGATTACGCTGTCGGTTTTAACACGCAGGTTTATATTAAAAGAATTCGACTGATCACCAATATTTGTTTTTACAGATGCTTTAGCAGAAAACGAATTTACTTTAAAAGAATTGTCATAAATCAATTGCTGCAGATCGGGAGCCGATTTATCATCCGGATTTTTTTCATCCTTAACAACAGGCACCTGCGCTTTGTGTCGCGTTTTGCACGATGACAAACCCGTCATAATAGCAATAACAACTACAAATAAAATTACCGGAATCCTGCCGTAACAATTACTCATAGAATTTCTGGTCCTTTATTTTCTGATCTATCTTATCGCTTGTATCGCCTGCTTCCTTAGCACGTTTCCAGTAATCGAGTGCTTCGGTATTTCTGTTTAATTTAAAGAGCACATCACCCATATGTTCCAGGATGGTGCCGTTTGCAGAACCGCCATGATCGAGTGCTTTCTGCAGCCAGATCAAAGCATCGTTGTATTTTCCCATCTCAAAAAGTATCCACCCATAGGTATCTTCATAAGAAGCCTGATCGGGACGAATTTCATTGGAAAGCTTCGACATGCTTTCAGCTTTTTCAAGATTTACTTTCCGCACAGAAAGATAATATGCGTAATTATTCAGAATCAAAGGATCGCGAGGATCTAATTTCAAGGCCTTATCAAAATTTGCATCCGACTCCTCATATTTTTTGAGGGTGTTGTAATTATCAGCAAGGTTGCTATAAAATTGAATCAATTGAAAATCGTTATCGACAACCAGTTTGCTTCCGGCATTTAAAATAGATACCGCTTCTTCATGTCGGTCGGATTGCGATAAGGAAATACCATTGAACAAATAAACAATCGACTGATCGGGGAATAAAGTTAATGCTTCGGTGGAAGTACGCAGCATGGCAGGAAAATCGCTTAACTGCGACTGACAAATCAATAATTGCTGCCAAACAATAAACGTTTTGTTGTTGATGAGCAACGATGCTTCATATTTTTTCGCAGCTTCTTCATACTTCTGATTCATGGTGAGAAAATCAGCATAAATAGCTAAAGCCATTGCATCCTCAGGATTTGTCTCAGCAAATATCTGCGAAAGCGTAGTAGCCTGATCCATCATTTCCGGACTGCTTTCTACGAGCGGCATGTAGGAAGTAATAATTTTTAATTTCAGATCTGTTTCCAGGTCTTTATTTCCAAAAGCAAGTTTTAATTGCTCAAAAGATTTTTCTTTTTGATTTGTGCTGCGATAATATTCTGCAAGAGCAAGCATCACATACGGAGAACCTGCATCTATACCTTGCATGCGTTGAATAGACTCATAGGCTTTTTCAGGCATGTTATTCACCTGATATAATTCCACCAGCAAAGAATAGTGTTTTATATTTTTAGGATCGCTTGCAATCAATTTTTCAATTTCCTCCGCAGCCTTATCCACTTTTCCGAGGCGCAACCAAAGTCGTTCTTTTTCTACTGACAGATCAGCAGAAATTCCAATTTCATCTTCAACCTTATCATAAACTTTTATCGCTTCCTGAATTTTTCCGTTAAACAACAATGCCGATGCATACTTAAAAGCATAATCGAGATTGCGGGGATGATCTTTGTATAGAGATGAAAATTCTGATTCTGCTTCAGGACCTTTTTTCGCAGACATGTACAGGTTACCAAGGAAAATCCGGTACCATTCATTTTGCGGATCTAACTGTCTAGCACTACGGGCAAAAAACAAGGCATCGGTAAGCTTTCTTTTTTCAGCATAAATACGAGCCAGTTCATACATGGAAGCATGATTGCCGCCATCAATTCGAATACACTGTGCAAATAATTCCGCAGCCTTATCATCATTTCCCAAAGCACGTTCTTTGGTTGCATTTACGAATAAGAATTTGAGGTTAATCAGTTCTTCTTCGGTCAACTGCTTTTTCCCTTTCGGGGATGTAGTTGCAGGTGCTTTTGCTGATTGCGTTGCTTTTTCAGATGGCTTGCACGAACTAATTGCAAACACCAATAGCAATGATGCAAACGGCAAAAACGAAACTCTTAAAAACCGGGAATAATTTGTCATTTATTGTTCAGTGGTATAATCTCCCATGCTGTATTCGCGAACCTCACCGGTGAGATTTACAAAATTTCCAATCATGGAATTATCGATGCATCCGGAATTGATCACCGAATTGGTTTGAATGATAGAATTTTTAATGATAGATCCCCGAATGGATGTGTTCTTTCCGACTGATACATGTGGCCCGACAACAGAATTTTCAATCTTCACACCTTCACCAATAAAGCAAGGCTGAATGATTACAGAATTTTTTATGTCGGATGGAGTCGCCAGATTTGCAGCAGCACCTTTTTTAATTTCAAGCATTCGGTTGTTGGTAAATACGGTTGCGTCTTTATTTCCGCAATCGAGCCATTCTTCAACGGTGGCAGCACGCAATTTCTTGCCCTTCTGCTTCATATTTTCCAAAGCATTGGTTAACTGATACTCACCCTTGTCGCGGATATCGTTATCGATCAAATATTGCAGTTCAGCCTTCAGATTATCACCATCTTTAATGTAATAAATACCAATAATAGCCAGATCAGAGACGAAAGTTTGTGGTTTTTCCACAAAATCGGTAATCACACCCGTTCCATCCAGCTTCACCACACCAAACATACGTGGATCATCAATTTTTGAAACCCAGATATAACCATCGGTATTTTCTGTGTCGGCAATCATATCCGTTTTGAATAAAGTATCTGCGAAAGCAATAACCACTTTTCCTGTTAATGCAGGTGCAGCACATAAAATAGCATGCGCTGTTCCCAGTGGTTCATCCTGATAGTAAATACTTCCTTTAGCACCTTGCTCTTCAGCAATACGAATTAAATTTTGTTCCACTTCCTTACCAAAATTCCCTATGACAAAAGCAATTTCATCTACTTTTTCATGACATACCTTGGTAATATCTTCAACCAGATGCTGCACAATTGGTTTGCCTGCAACCGGAATTAATGGTTTTGGAATTGTTAACGTATGTGGACGCATTCTTTTCCCCATACCTGCCATTGGAACAATAATTTTCATAAAACTTTGAATTTAAAGTGTAATCGTTTGATTCGAAGCGCAAAAGTACAAAACCCTGCGTTATTATTTACCTTCCGAACCGCCTAAAATACGGTCTGTTGGAATTTTATTTGTTTGATATTCAGTTATTTACTTGGTTCCAGTATGTCCGAAACCACCAGCTCCCCGTTCGGTGCTGTTCAAAGCCTCAGCCTGTTCCCATTCCACCCTGCTGTGTGGAGCCACAATCATCTGGGCAATTCGCTCGCCATCGGTGATCATAAACGGGGTATCCGAAAGGTTCACCAACAACACTTTTAGCTCTCCGCGGTAATCGGCATCAATAGTTCCGGGTGAATTCAGCACTGTTAAACCATGCTTGAAAGCTAGTCCGCTGCGGGGACGAATTTGTGCTTCATATCCTGCAGGAAGTTCAATGAACAATCCCGTTGGAACCAGCATGCGTTGCAAAGGTTTTAATTCAATACTTGCATCGAGATTAGCACGTAAATCCATTCCTGCCGAAAGCAAAGTTTCATAAGCTGGTAACGGGTGATGTGATTGATTGATGATTTTAACTTTCATGATATAATTTTATTTGAGTTCTACCGGTGGTCGTTCGTAGCGTGACAAAACGAACATATAAGTACCGAGTAAAATCGTATTGATGATGAGTTGTAAAACAGCAGCAGGTTCCAGCATGGAGGCAATGCCTTTGCTCACGAAAAAGAGACCGATAGCAAAGAGCACATAAATGAGAATGCGTTTGGTTTCGTATGGCACCGGATAATTTTTTTGTCCCGTAACATAAGATGCAATCATCATACTTGCATAACAAATAAGTGTTGCCCATGCAGCACCCATGTACCCCATTTTAGGAATCAGAATCATATTTGCAGCAATGGTGATAACAGCTCCGAAGACAGCGAAGTAAGCGCCATAGCGGGTTTGTCCCGTTAATTTGTACCACATACTTAGGTTAAAGAAAATACCGAGACACATGTTTGCAATCAGCAAAACATGCACCACTTTTAATCCCGACCAATACGTTTTACCAATGAAATATTTGATGATATCGAGATACATCATGATTGCCAGAAAAATAATGGCGCAGGTAATTACGAAGTACTTCATCACCATGGCATAAACTTTTCGTGCATCTTCTTTCTTAAATTGCGAAAAGAAAAATGGTTCGGCGGCATATCGGAATGCCTGAATAAACAGCGTCATTAAAATCGACAGTTTGTAACAGGCACCATAAATTCCAAGTTGCTTCATGGCGGAACCCGGTTCGGGAGATAAAAACTTCACCATTATGCGGTCGAGTGTTTCATTAATCATCCCGGCAAGGCCGGCAATCAACAGCGGAAACGAATAGAGCACAATTTTACCCAGCAGCTGTTTATCGAAATCGGATCTGCTGAATCGCATTTCAGGAATCATCAGCAACAGGGTGATGGCACTTGCCAGCAAATTGGAAATAAATACATAACCCACACCAATGGCAGGATTGTAAATGGCTTTCGCGATGCTGTGAAGTGTTCCCGCATCGGCTTTATTCCATACCGGAAGTATGATATAGAAAAACATGTTGAAGCCTATGTTCACCATAATATTCACCAGCTTAAGAACGGCAAACCGGCGTGCTTTCGATTGCTGTCGGAGTCGCGCAAAGGGCAATGCCGTCAGCGTATCGAACCCAATGATCAAGGCCATCCAGGTAATATATTCAGGATGCTTTTTATAATCGAGCCAACCTGCAATGGTTTCGGAAGAAAAAATAATGAGGCCCGAAAATAAAAGTGTGGTAGCAAGCAATGTAATCATACCGGTGCTGAAGACTTTATTCTTGTCGGCTTTTTCTTTTTCTGAAAAATGGAAAAAAGATGTTTCCATACCATAGGTATAGATGATCATCAGAAAAGAAATGTAGGCATACAATTCGGTCACCACTCCGTACTCACCGGGCTGTTTAAAAATATTGGTGTGCAAAGGCACCAACAGATAATTCAGAAATCTGCCAACAATACTACTCAGCCCATAAATAGCCGACTGACCTGCAAGTTTCCGGAGTGTACCCAATTTAAATAGCGGGGTTTAATTGAATCATTCTATTGCAATCAGTAGTGAATTTCAAAATTCCTGAATATTACGGGTTCCATTTCAAGAACTTCAACTTTTTCAACTACCGCATTTGGTGAACCGGTATAACACCATGCGATGAAATCATTCACTGCATTTTCATTTCCGGATATTTCAATGTGCACATTTCCATCAGGCAAATTTTTCACGAACCCCTGTACACCAGTTTCATTTGCTTTCATCAGCGTATATTTTCTGAAAAATACACCCTGCACTTTGCCTGTCACTATGATCCGTACAGATCGCAATTTATTTTCCTTTAAATGATGCCTGACGTTTTTCAAGGAATGCATTGGTACCTTCAGTGAAATCTTCCGTGATAAAACACTTTCCGAATTCTTTCACTTCCGTACCAAAACTATTTGCTTCATCACCATAGTACGCATTTACACTTCGTATAATTCCGGCAATAGCAAGCGGTGCCTGATTTTTTATTTTTCCTGCAATTTCATGACACTTCGGCAACAGCTGATCGGGTTCGGTAACATAGTTCACTAATCCCAGCGCAAGTGCTTCCGGTGCGGCAATCATATCGGCAGTCATCAGCAATTCCAATGCTTTGGTACGACCAATCAACATCGGTAAACGTTGTGTTCCGCCATATCCGGGAATCAATCCCAGCTTCACTTCCGGCTGACCAAATTTTGCATTCGTAGCAGCAACTCGCAGGTGACAAGCCATTGCCAGTTCACAACCACCACCTAAGGCAAATCCGTTGATGGCTGCAATCACAGGCTTTGGACTTCTTTCAATGCTATTAAAAACATCATGGCCATGTTGTGCAAGTGCCATTCCTTCTGCTTCGCTGAAACTGCTAAACTCCGAAATATCTGCTCCGGCAACAAAAGCCTTAGCTCCCGAACCGGTAAGAATAATTACCCGAACAGAACCATCGGCCACAGCCTGAGCAACAGCAACACCTATTTCAGCAATGGTATTTTTGTTGAGTGCATTTAATTTATCAGGGCGGTTAATGGTGATGGTAAATACGCCATCTTCATTGGTGGTTAATAGATTTTCGAATGCCATAGGTATGTTTAGTAAGATCGGTTTGCAGCGACCCAATTAGTTATATAAGTTACAATTTCAGAGGTATCGGTGCCCGGAGGGAATAATCTGCCAACACCAATTTCTCCCAGTTTTTTCATGTCCTCGTCGGGAATAATTCCGCCTCCGGTTAGCAAGACATCATTAACCCCCTTTTCTTTCAGCAGATTCATGATTTTCGGGAAAACAGTCATGTGTGCCCCCGACAAAATACTTACACCAATCACATCCACATCTTCCTGAATGGCAGCATTTACAACCATTTCAGGTGTTTGGCGCAGACCGGTATAAATCACTTCCATGCCTGCATCCCGCAAAAAAGCGGCAATTACTCTGGCACCCCGATCATGTCCATCGAGACCTACTTTTGCAACTAATACCCTGATTGGGCGTGAATTCTGAGTTGTCATAACTGTTTTGCCGGCATCGATCCGGTTATCGCGTCAAAGTTATAAATTATGCCTGATGTGGCGGAATCGAACCATTAAAAACCGGCATCGAAACAAAGAATGTTGTTCCCGTTCCCGGCTCCGATTCAAACCACACTGCTCCACCTGCCTGCTCCACTATATTCTTCACCATGGCAAGTCCTAATCCCGTACCTCCTGTTTTGGTGGTGAAGTTGGGTGTGAATATCTTACCCCGCTCCTCCTCCGGAATTCCTACACCATTGTCTTTGATCGAAGCAATCAACTTCGAACCTTCCGTTTTAATTTCTACATGCACATGTCCCTTCCGATCATCGGGAATCGCCTGAATGGCATTCTTCAACAAATTCGAGAACACCCGCATCATTTGTTCTTTATCGGCATAAGCCATGAATGGTCCGCTTTTATGCTCGTAATAAGTGATGGTTGCCGATTCATTTTCACCATACAGCGTAACACAATTGCGCAAGATGAGTGCAATGTCGGTTTCCTCATTATTAGCTTTCGGCATCTTAGCGAAATTCGAAAACTCGGTTGCAATATTTGAAAGCGTATCAATCTGCTCAATCAAAGTCTGCGAAAAACGTTGCATGATACTTTCCAGATTCGGACTCTGTTCCTTCCATGCACGCTGTAAATGTTGCACACCCAACTTCATTGGCGTCAACGGATTTTTAATTTCGTGTGCAACCTGCTTGGCCATCTCCCGCCAGGCACTTTCCCGCTCTGAACGCGCCAGTAATTCGGCACTCTCCGATAATTCCGTAACCATGCGATTGTACTCTTTCACCAAAGAACCAATCTCATCGTCATGCGTCCATTCAATAAGTTCATTTCGCTTGCCCAATTTAATTTTCCCTAACCTTTGCTGAATTAGCTGCAATGGCTTGGTGATGCGACTCGATATCATGAACGTGATAAAAATGGCAAATGCAAATAACAACACATAAATATTAATCAACGCAACCAGGAAAGAGGAGATATCTTTTTTCAGTTCATCCTGTCGCGCAAAGTAGGGAAGATTGACATATCCAATGGTATTGAAATTATTATTCCGCACCGGTTCGTATGCCGATAAATAACGGAGTTTGCCAATTTCTTCAAACTGAATATGCAACGATTTATCATCGACAGCCAAATGATTAAGTGCCTCGCGGTTCATACTGCGGGATATAATTCCCTGATCATAAATTTTGGGCTGCGTACTGTAAACCAATCGCCCTTCAGGTGTATAAATATTAAAGTCGATTGATAAAGTTCCCGCAAGTTTCGAAAACGAATAATTCAACTCATCGGTGATCTCATTATTTTCAATAGCACGTTTGCTTAACTCATCCTGAATAGCAATTAACATCGACTTTAGTCGCTCATTCACACTATAACTTAAGTTGGTAACGTAGTTATTGAAGATGTAATAAACGGTGGCACCACCAATAAGCAACATAGTTGTCACCACAATAATGAGCACCGTAGCCTGAATCCGGTTCTTGAAATTTATGCTGATCTGTCCCTTGTTTTTGGAAAGTAATATGATTGCATAAATTAAGATAAAACAAAATCCATAGAATGAAAACAGATAAGAAAACAAAGTCACAAACTCCATAATGCCCGGAGTTTCGATACTTACAATCAGCATCCCTTCATCACCTGTTTTATAAATTAGATGAGAATATCCTTCTATGACTACAAACTTTTCTTTGGTTTCGCGATCAATTTGTGATGCATAACTTTTGCTGTTAAGCGGATAATTAAATTTACCAAACTGATTTACCAGAACCTGATTTCTGTAATGTGCATAAGAATAATTGGAGATGTCGCGCTTCTGCGGAATTTTATCACTGATCAGCAATTCCGGAAATCCATCACCATCCTGCAAAGGCTTTGATGAAAGCGAAACAATTATGGTTCCGGTTTGAACTTCATTATCGGTTACTGCATAAACCGGAAGTTTGCCGATATAAGAAATTCTTCCGGCATTATTCCCCGAAAAACGAAGGTAGGGACTGTACGTTGGCGTCGATTCTTCATTGATGATCACATTAAAGTAATCGAGGTTCCAGGTTGGATCGCCACCGGTATTAATCGGTAAACCATCCATATTAAAACACTTGATAGCAATATCATATTTTCCCCAGTAACCGGTAAAATACAATTGCGCCATCCTACGTGAAATCACTTCTTCGGTGGATGCATTACTTACTAACTGATCATATGAACTTTCAAAGAATGAGCGCAAGACTTTATCTTTAGATGCCTTATCTGCTATATCATCAAAAAGATATTCTGCAATCTGGTCCTGTTCATTTTCCAGTTTCCCGGCAAGCAGTTTCCGGTTTTCCTTTTCACGTACTTTATTAAATTCAGAAATGGTTTGCGCTGCATAAATACTGAATCCGAACACAATCAGTAAATACCTAGTGAAGGCAATAATATTCCGCATGTTCCTGCGGATGTATCCGCTATAGATCACTAAAAAATTCGTCAGCAAATAGGCACTGATTCCATAATCACAAAATAAGGAGGACTCGCGGAACAGCAATAGCATCAATAAAAACACTCCTTGAGTGATCAAAAATAAAATAAACATTTTACGAACCCCTGTCTTCGTTCGCTGAATGAAACGCACAACCCCATCACAAACAAGATAAAAAGAAAAGAGCAGAATTCCGATAATTACAACACCAACCAGACTGTAAATATTCAGTTCAAAAACGTTGTTAATGTTGAATGATATTCTGGAATTGATGATGAGTCCCGCAAGCAAATAATTGATAAATACAGAATATAAAAACGTGAAAAGTAACAACAATGTAAGCACCACCGGCACTGTGAATCCTGATGCCGTTGCAAGTCTGTTGCCGGGTTGTGTGCCCAGCAGCTTGAACATTACATTTACGAGATAGGTTATCACCAAGGCACTGATCAGTAAATCGCCAAGCGAATTCAGAACCAGTGAACTTGCATAGTAGCTGGGACTAAACAAAGACAAATCGTATAAAGCAGCCGGGAAACTGAAGTAAATACTCAGCACGCGTGTAACAATCAGCGCCGCAAGAGTCATCAATCCCGCCTTTTGCTCACTCCCCGATTTTTGTTTTACAAAGTGATAGATGGCAAGCAACAACAGCAAATAACCTAAAATATAAATGAAGGCAATCACCGGATGATCCCGGCTTACATGATTGCTATTTGGAAATGCAAGATAAAAAAGTGGCTTGCCCGAACTTCCCTGCACCGCATGTGATCCAGGATGTTCTTTCTCATACAGAATGGCGGAGGGTGGAATATCGAGTCCGGGATTAAAATCATTAGACAGAAAACGATTCTGAAAGGCATACTGATTGCGGATTTTCAACATGCCAATGAAGGTGAAATCGCCTTTCTTCACCGAAAAAGTTTCGTACCATCCGTTTTTCTGAAAATAAAAACCAGGCGTAAACATCGATCGCTTGGGCAATACGCTGTTATCGGACCACCATAATAACGAATCGTTTCTGAAAATGGAAATGCTGAGCCCTTCTACATCACCAGTATAATTCCTTACTGCTGGAAGTCCTTGTTCAGTTACTTTCTCAGCAATTTGGTTGAGGGAAGCAAGACTCCGTTTTTCGAGTTTATCAAGACAATGACGGGCATCGGCAGCAATACCTTCGAAATCTGTTTTCTGCTTCATCAGCAGTTGCTCGGAAATCATAGCTCCTCCGAACATCAAAATTGCTACTAACAGAAACAGGCGGTAATTGGACTTCATCAGGTTAATCGGTTCACAAAGATAACCAGCCACAGGCAGCACGATGTATGCCGAAAATTCATTTATCCACAAAAAACCCAACAATTGGTTAACGCACTTTTAGCTAATTTAGCATGCTCAATTTGATATCGCTTGAACCAATCTATGAGCATTTCTCACCTCTTTCAGGAACAGCAAAAGCACCGGACTGCAATCCGAAATACCACCGTTTCAGAACGCTCAGCATTGCTGAAGAAGCTCGAAAAGGAACTGTTAAACAGGCGAACCGACCTGCAGCAGGCGCTTTTCACCGACTTCAGAAAACCCGCTATGGAGGCCGATATCACGGAGCTCTGGGTGGTTTTGGCTGAAATTCGACACATCCGTAAAAACCTGCGGAACTGGATGCGTCCGGTGAAAGCAGATATTCCGTTGGCAATGCTCGGGACTTCAGCCGAGACTGTTTTTGAGGGAAAAGGGACCTGTCTTATTTTATCGCCCTGGAACTATCCCGTGAATCTCACCTTCGGACCACTTGCTTTGTGTCTGGCAGCCGGAAATACCGCCATCATTAAACCAAGTGAATTTACACCGGCGACGGCGGCTTTAATGAAATCGATTATTGAGAAAGTCTTTGAACCGCGCCATGTCACTTTGGTGGAAGGCGATAAATCTGTTGCTACCGAATTGCTGGCACTTCCTTTCGATCATATTTTCTTTACGGGAAGTCCGAAAATCGGGAAGGTAGTGATGGAAGCTGCGGCTAAAAACTTGTCTTCGGTTACCCTGGAATTGGGAGGGAAATCACCAGTTTACATACATACTGATGCCGATGTGAAAGATGCAGCAAGTAAAATAATTGCTGCGAAAATGGTGAATGCCGGTCAGTCGTGCATTGCCCCCGATTACCTTTTAGTGCATGAGTCAATCAAAGAACCGTTGCTCCGCGAGCTCCATGCAGCAGCCAGAAACTTCTATGATCCATCGCAATCAGCTAATAATCAAGGTTATGCGTCCATTGTAAGCGATTCTCATTTTCAGCGTCAGTTAACTTTGGCAGGAAAGCCGGAACTAACGGCAGAACAAAACGAGTTTCGCATATTGCCGTTAACTTTCAAAGAATGCAGTGGCCTGAATGTGCCTTTGATGCAGGAAGAAATTTTTGGTCCGATAATGCCATTCCAAATAGTGAGTTCCGAAGCAGAAGCAATCTCGATTATGAATACTTTGGATGAACCACTCAGTATTTATGTATTCACCAAATCGGGCTATGTAAAAAAGCAATTTCGCAAGCAGACAAAATCAGGAAGTTTGTGTTACAATGAATGTGCTGTTCAGTTTCTAAATCCAGCATTACCATTCGGAGGAATTAAAAACAGCGGCATCGGTAGGTCACATGGCAAAGCAGGTTTCCAGGCTTTTTCAAATGAGCGTGTCTACTTCAAACAACGAATAGGATTCACCACCGCGAAGTTGTTATATCCTCCTTACAATAAGTGGAAACAAAAACTCGTGACTTTACTTTTGAAATATTTTTGAAGACTGAAAACGAATCCTTGCCAAAGATAGTTCAGTATCGGAATTAAACTTTGAAATTACTCAATTGACAAATTGCTTATGACTATTTTTTGAACGCAGAGTTAGGGAGACGCGGAGAATTTCGCTGGCGCGATTAGGAGAGAGATGCTATAAATACAAAATTAATTGTTAAACTAGAAATGTATCTCAGAGCAAAAAACTCAACTCTCAACACTTCGAAGCACCAACCGGAAGACTCAGGGCGGAACCCATCGGCTTCGCTCAGGGCGGCGCTTTCAACCCTTCGGATACGACCAGAGCAGCAATGGCAACTGTTCACTGATAATTGTTCAACGCAACCTATCCGACAAAACCTTCATCTCCATCTTCGGTGATCCTTGCTCATACAAAATTTTGTATACCGCATTACAAACCGGAAGATCAACACCATGCTTTTTATTCAGTTCATGAATACACTTTACAGCATAGTATCCTTCGGCGATCATGTTCATTTCAAGTTGCGCCGACTTAACAGAGTATCCTTTCCCAACCATACTTCCGAATGTTCTGTTGCGACTGAACTGACTGTATGCAGTCACTAACAAATCACCGAGATAAGCGGAATCATTAATATCGCGACTGATTGGTGAAACAGCATCCAGAAAACGTTTTATTTCCTGAATTGCATTCGAGATTAATACCGCCTGAAAATTGTCGCCGTATCCTAAACCATGACAAATACCACTGGCAATGGCAATAATATTTTTGATGACTGCGGAATATTCTGTGCCATAAATATCGTCGGAGACAATGGTCTTGATATATCTTCCATTCATCAATCCCGCTAGCAGCGCTGCATGTTTTGTTTCGTTACATGCAACCGTGAGATAACTTAATTTCTCTAGTGCTACTTCTTCGGCATGACATGGTCCGGTGATCACACCGATATGAGAAATCGGAATCTGAAAACGGCGGTGTAAAAATTCCCCTACGATTAACAAATCATCAGGTACAATCCCTTTGATTGCTGAAAAAACAATTTTATTGGCGAATATAGAATCGGAAACATCTTTCAGAACATCTTTCAGAAATGCCGAAGGAACTGCAAGAATTACAATTGTTGCATCTGCTACCGCTTCATCAAGTGAACTGGTTGGATGAACTTTATTGGTATCGATAACAACATCACTAAGATAAACCGGATTGTGATGATGTGTCTTAATAAAGTTTACGGCATCTTCACTTCTCAGCCACCAGGAAATCTGGTCACAATTAACAGAAAGTATTTTGATAATAGCAGTTGCCCAGCTACCTCCTCCTATTACGGCTATTCTACCAGTGCTCATAGTGGCTTTTAAATTATCTGCTATTAAAATTCAATTGCCTGATCCAGCAACTGATCACCACGTTTAACTTTCACGGTAGTCTTGTCACCTTTTGCAAATTTACCTAGTGCTTTCATGTAGCTCATCATATCCACTACTTTATGATCACCAATTTGCATCACGATATCACCTGCTTTCAGACCTGCTTTTTGTGCGGGCTTACCATCACTTACGCCATCAATGCGCATTCCTTCGCCATCGAAACCATAATCGGGCACCACACCTAAAGTTACTTTAAAACGAGGTGCATCTTCATTGGCAGAATCATTCGTTTTAGTAAATGCGATTTCGCCTTTAGTGTCGAGCTTAGCAATAATCTGCAGCATGAACTCCATAATTTTCTGCTGACCGGCATAATTAATTTTATGCTCATCATCGCTGGGCTTGTGATAATCATCGTGAGTACCGGAAAAGAAATGCAGCACCGGTATATCTTTCAGATAAAAAGAAGTATGATCACTTGGCCCTACTCCCGACTCTGTGGTTTTAGGCTTCACACCATCAATAACAATAGCTGAAATTGCGGGATTCCATTCAGGAGAAGTTCCGGCACCATTAATGATCAGAACAGGATCTGTAGGTTTCAATCTTCCAATCATATCCATATTCAGCATGTAGTTTACCTGTTCCACTGGCATAGGAAAATGTTTAACCAGATGGTTGGAACCAAGCAATCCCATTTCTTCACCGGAAAAGGCGATGAATAAATAATTATTCGATTTGTAATCAGATGCTTTAAGAATTCGTGCCAGCTCTATCAAACCTGCAGTACCACTTGCATTGTCATCGGCACCATTGTGAATTGCCCGCTCTCCACGATAAAGTGATCCCTCTTCACCATAACCCAGGTGATCGTAGTGTGCCCCAATAACAACAGTTTGCTTGGCATTGTTATCGATATATCCTAAGACATTGTGTCCTGTTTTTTCTTTTTTAAGAATTTCCGTTACACCAGTTACCAAAACACGTTTGGTATCGATCATGGCTTTGGCAACATCACTGTTTGCAAAAATAACTGGCAGCATAGTTGGTGTAATGCGATTCGAATATTTTTTCGATGGATTTTCGGTGTCTTTATCCGAATTAATGAAAATCACTGCGACAGCTCCTTTGGCAGCAGCAGAATCTATTCGTGTTCTCAAATCAGCATATTCGGCAAGTTTTGAATGTGGATCAATTCCTTCAGGATATCCGCATTCCATCACAAAAACTTTTCCGCTAAGATTTTCCATTCCTGCATAATCATCCATACCAGGAGCACAAACACCATGCTTCACGTGCACAATTTCTCCTGAAAATGTTTTGTTGGCAGAATAGGCTAACGGATAAAATTGTTCTCCTGCAATGAACGATTGCTTCTTAATCCGCAAAGTATTCCCGGAGCCCATGTAGGAACCGGCATTAAACGGAAATGGTTGAATGTAACCGGCACTACCCTTTGGCAATAAACCAACTTTTCGAAATTCAGCCGACAAGTACTCGTAAGCCATCTTTTCTCCTGCTGTACCCGTCTCTCTGCCTTCCATTTTATCATCAGACAAAATCGTAATATGCTGCTTCAACAGCAGGGTGTCAGGTGATAGTACCTGTGCAACAGAAGAATAAACTGAACCGACCAGCATGATGGCCGCCAGCATTGATTTGGAATAGATTAAATGGCGCATTCTTTATTTTTTTACAGTTGCAAAATTACATATTTTTAGTTCGCTTCAATCCATGACCTACCCATATATGCCCTTTAAAATGACCAAAAAAGTACAATTATCATAAAAAATGGACTATTTTGCAGTGGAAATGATCATTTTAACTATATTTCGACAACTTTTTGCCCGTTTTCCGGGATATCTGATTTTAACAGTTAAAAAATTTTGAAATGAGTAAATTTAAAGCACTTTTGGTTGATGATGAAAAACATGGCAGAGATAATCTCCGTTCCATGCTTACCAATTACTGTCCGGAAATTTCAATCGCCGGCGAATCAGCTTCTGTTGTTGAAGCAAAAGGATTGATTGATCAGCTGAATCCTGATGTTGTTTTTCTCGATATTCTGATGCCACAATACAATGGATTCGATTTACTGGATCATTTCCCCAACAGAAAATTTGCTGTGATTTTTGTTTCTGCATCCATCGATTTTGGCATTCAGGCACTGAAAGCAGGGGTACTCGATTATGTACTGAAACCCATTAGTATCAAAGAACTGCAACAGGCAACTGCTAAAATTGCTACTTTTTTCGACAATAGAAAAAAAGGAAATACGGAAGCAGCAAGCAAAATTGCACTGGCACATTCGAATGGTTTTGCTATTGAAGAAATTGCCAATCTTGTGCGCTTACACGCCGACGATAATTACACCCGTGTTTATACCAGAGAAGGAAAACAATATCTGATTTCAAAGCCTTTAAAAGATTTCGAACGCGTTTTGCCTGCCGATGTATTTATCAGAACACATAAGTCATACATGATCAACATTCATTTTCTGAAAGAATTTTCGAATGAAGATGGCGGATTGGTAACTTTACAGGATGGCTACAAAGTTCCGGTGTCGAAACGAAAAAATTCGGTTTTCTTTGATGCCCTGAAGAAGTTTTCACTCATGATCCGCCCCTGAACGGTGCAAATGGTGTGAGGATGAGAAATACTGTTATTTTGCTTTTGTTATTTGTGCTTAACCTGTTATACCATCCCGGTTCAGCCCAGATATACCCTTATAGTCATTACTCTTCCAAACAGGGTTTGGTAAACTCTTCTGTGTACAGCATCATGCAGGATCACAAAGGATTCATGTGGTTTGGAACCGAAAACGGACTAAGTAAATTTGATGGAATCAATTTCACCAATTACAGTCAGGAAGAATTAGGAATTTCCACCATCATTACTTCACTGACTGAAAGAGATTCGGCTCACATGTACATTGGAACAAGAGGCGAAGGAATTTTTCTCTTTAATTATGAATCGGGGTCGACATCAAAAATCAACAAAACACCTATGCGAATGTGTGGCAAATTACAGTTGCAAGGAAATAAGATTCATTCCATTCATCCGTTTAATTTGCTGGAAACATTAAACTTAAAAGACAGCACATCAACCATAATTCGTGTTCCCGAAAATAATGCTCCGGTTGACATCATTAAAACTCAAAGTGGAGAATTTTTAATAGGCACTACCAAAGGGTTGTACCGTTTAGAAAACAACGAATTGGTTAAAATAACCATTGAAGGCTTCGGGGACATTTCAGCATTTTCCATTTTTGAAGAACAGGATGGCTCACTATTAATCGCAGGCGAAAATGCTATTTACTCCTTGCGGAATAATAAAATTACAGTTGTTAAACAGCTTTTCAAAAATACCTCATCACGCATTTTTAATCTGCTTCGTGATAAACGCAATAATATCTGGTTCAGCGTATGGGGGAATAATGATCTGTTCATGATCAATGGAAATAATGTTGTGAATGTATCCGAAAAAATGGGACTGAATAAAGGTACGATTGCAACCATATACAGTGATCGCGCTGGAAATATTTGGGTTTCTATTCTGGGAAAAGGGATTTTCCTTTTTGCCAACATCGATATGCGTATGTATCCGGAAACACCAGATTTCCAGAATACTTCTATTCATGCCATCGTACAACCTGATGAAAAATGGATGATTTTTGGTACCAATGACGGACTGGTTACTCTCGATCAATCTTTAAACACTTCAACTTCTGTTAAATTTTTCCCCGATTATTTTGAATTTGTAAAAGATCTGGCTTTAGTAAATAGTTCCACCTTATTGGTAGCAACATCCGAACAAAGGCTGAATGGAAAACTATCCGAAGAACTCAACATTAGTGGCACTCCCTTTAAAGTTCGGTACATGGTCTGCAATACTATATTTACAGGCAACCAATTCATTTATTCGGGAGGCTGGAATAATAATGTACAGGTCCATGATAAGAATACTTTTTTTCCTGCAGGTGAATTGACTGATATTTTCGAAGCGCAAAATGCAGGAGATGTACGCATCAGAGATGTCAGCATCGACAAGAATGAAAACCTATGGATTGCCGGTCAGCAGGGCTTATGTATTATAGATCGTGAAAAACGAAAATGGTTTCCCGAAGGCGAATTCCAAAACACTGATATTGCCGACCTGAACTGGATCAATGATTCATCAGCAGCGCTGCTTTCTGCAAAAGGATTTCATTTATTGACCATGCAGCAAACACCTCCCTATGCTAAAGTAAAATCGTTTACAGAACTTAAAAAACCTTCCTGCCTGCTGTTTTTTAATGAAAACGAATACCTTGCAGGTACAGGAACCGGATTGCTATATCATATTAATAACGAAAGTATCTGGCTGAAGCCGGATGATGGATTGCTTTCAGAAACCATAAACGATATTCATTACGATCAAAAGACGAATAAAATCTGGATAGCTTCTTCTGAAGGGTTCATGGAGATGAATCCGGATGCCATCCGAAATATTGCCAATACAACGATTCCAATTAATGATATTCAGATCTGGTATGGCGACCAGCAAATTCATGCACACGAAAACATGGAAGTGCCTTTCGGTGGTCATACTTTATCAATTAAACTGAGTGCGTTTTATTTTGCCAATGCTTCGAGAATTCAATATCAATATCAATTAAACGACGAACCCTGGGTCACTTTGTCGCAGGGGAAAATAGAGTTTGCAGCTGCAGGCTACGGTACTTACCTCATTAAAGTAAGAGCGGGAATATCGAATGGAAAATGGGGACCGGAAAAAATTATTGCTCTTCAAATTGCACCTCCATTCTATCGCACCTGGTGGTTCTATCTATTAACCTTTGCAGGATTTCTTTTCATCGTTTTCTTTTTTATCAAAAAACAAATCAGTCTGGCTGAAAAAAAGCAACTCGAAAAAAACCGCATCGAACAAAAATTAGTTGAGTTGCAGCAAAAAGCATTAGCAGGAAACCTGAATCCGCACTTTGTTTTTAATTCCTTAAACAGCATTCAACATTTCATAAATTCACATCAGCCCGAAGAGGCCAACGATTATCTCGCAAAATTTTCACGACTCATGCGGATGCATCTCAATGCTGCCGATAAAAGTTTTATTCCCGTTCAGGAAGAAATTAACCGCCTGGAATATTACCTAAGTCTCGAACAAATGCGCTTTGGCGATAAACTCCAGTGGAAAATTAATCTGGATCGGGAAAATGGTCTCACCGAAATCGAAATTCCGAATATGATCATCCAGCCCTTTGTCGAGAATGCCATCTGGCACGGAATTATGCCCTCGGAAAAAAATGGTCAGGTAATTCTCAATTTCCTTAAAATGGCCGATGGCACGGTAGTGATTGAAATTAACGACAATGGTGTAGGCGTCGAACTACCTTTAAAAGAAAAGAAAAATGGCCACCAGTCGAAAGGTATGAAGCTCATTCAGGAACGCCTTCAACTACTCGACCCTTCATCAAATGCCTTTTTTACCATCGAAAATACCAACCCCGGAACCCGGATCAGACTCCAATTAACTCCTAAAATGTACCGGTTAGCTTCCAATTCTAGCCCGTTGCCTCATTAAAGGACTACGTTCCCTCAGTCAAGGAAGCATCTCCCTCATTACCTGTTGTTAACGAATACAATCTTTAATTCCTTTGAATTGACTTAAGTCGCACAGTGCTTCAGCTTTTCAACTGGCATCGACAAGATTCATGTGTGTTTTGATAAGCCATCTCATTTAAGGTTGAGATGGCTTTATTTTTTGCCAAGAATTCCCAAATTCTATTAAATGAATACACGGAAAAACTGCTATTACGAGTCAATACCCTACGTTCCCTCAATTTATCCCAACAATTCCTCATTGGCTATTTACGGTATAAATTATCTGCCGTTCCTTTGACATGTTCTTTTCATAGAGATATCCGGATGCAGCAAGCGATATCTCTGCTTTTCGAAAAGCTTTTCAACCGCCCTCTTTTAATGGATTGAGAGGGCGGTTTAGCTTTTTGTACCAGTTATGAAACCGTAATGTTATTAATGCTTATTCGCCAACTGGCCGCATGCTGCATCAATGTCTTTACCACGACTGCGGCGAAAATTGACAATGATATTCCTGTCAACTAAAAACTGCCAAAAGGCATTTATCTTATCTTCAGCGGCATTGGTAAATTCACCACCTTCTATCGGATTGTATTCAATAAGATTTACTTTACATGGAACAGATTTGCAAAATTCTGCCAATTCACGTGCATCTGAAATCTCATCATTAAATCCTTTGAAAACTATATACTCCAAAGTAACTCTCGACTTGGTCTTGCTATAAAAATATTGCAAAGCTTCTTTCAAAGCCTCCAGCGAATTGTGTTCATTAATTGGCATAATCTTGTCACGCTTGATGTCATTGGCAGCATGTAGACTTAAGGCCAAATTGAACTTTACCTGATCATCACCCAGCTTCTTAATCATTTTTGCGATGCCGGCTGTCGAAACCGTAATGCGCTTAGGCGCCATTCCCAATCCCTCATGCGAAGTAATCCGCTCAATCGATTCTAACACATTAGCATAATTTAAAAGCGGCTCACCCATACCCATGTAAACAACATTGCTTAATGGAATACCATATGCCGATTCTGCCTGATGTTTTATAATAGCTACCTGATCATAAATCTCTGCAGCATCCAGATTCCGTATGCGATCGAGGCGGCCGGTTGCACAAAACTTACAGGTTAAACTGCAACCAACCTGTGATGATACACAAGCAGTCATTCGATCTTCCGTAGGAATTAAAACGCCTTCAATAATGTGACTATCATGTAGCTTGAATCCACTTTTGATAGTCCGGTCATTACTTGTTTGCTTTGTGGCAACAGAAATTCCATTTATTACAAAATGTTCTTCCAAAGTATTCCTAAGTTCCTTCGATAAGTTCGTCATCTCCTCAAAAGAACGAGCCGATTTTTTCCAGATCCATTCATAAACCTGCTTTGCCCGAAATGGCTTCTCACCAATGGTGGCGAAATAAGCCGTTAAAGCTTCTTTCGATAATAATCGGATGTCTTGTCTGGAGGTTTGCATGGAAGTGCAAAGATACGGCAAAAATCTAAGTCCTAACAACCTAAATATCAATTAATTGCAAAATTAGCCACTTCCTTTTGGCTCGTCTCCCATTAAAATCAGACCTTTGAGAAATGAAACACATTTCCGCCGATCTCATGCTCACCCCAACCGGCGAACTGGTACCCGGACATCAACTCACATTTGATGATCGTGGAACCATTCATTATTTCGGTCCCATCAAAGAGCAAATCCATGAACATTTTACAGGCGCCGTTTCCCCCGGATTCATTAACACACATTGTCATCTCGAACTGTCACACCTCGAAAACCGAATTCCGCAAAAAAATGGATTGCACGGATTTATTTCCGATTTTCTGCAAGCACGAAAAAATGATCCCTCACCCGATCCTGATGCCATCAAAAATGCAGATCACCATATGTGGGAAAATGGCATCATGGCTGTTGCCGATATTTGTAATACTACAGATTCGTTTGCTGTTAAACAAGTAAGCAAAATAGTTTACCATAGCTTTATTGAATTATTTGACATCAGAAAAGCTGCAACACACGAAGCCTATACTAACGGATTGAGGCTATATGAAAATGCATTAACATCGCAACTTGCCGCCTCCCTTACTCCGCATGCTCCTTATTCTGTTTCGGATGAATTATTCAGCAGCATTGCAGCTCATAACAACACCGCCGGTACACTCTGGTCGCTGCACAATCAGGAAAGCTCCGGTGAAAATGAACTCTTTGAATTGCACGAAGGAAAGCTATTTGAATTAATGCAAAAAGCCGGAGTTGATTTTTATGATGACATTCCTTTCCCAACAGAGTCCATTCAACGTGCTTCCCGGTTTTTCCCTCAAAAAGGAAATATCCTGTTGGTGCATAACACTTTTATCAGAGAGAAAGATTTGCAGTTTTTATTCTCGAAAAACTTGAGGGATAGAATCTGGTTTTGTCTTTGCCCACTGGCAAACTTGTATATCGAAGACCGTATTCCTGATATTGCCTTACTCCGGAAAACCGGTGCTCAAATCACCATCGGAACCGATAGCCTGGCTTCCAATCACCAACTTTCAGTATTGGAAGAATTAAAAACGATTGCACAACATCATCCGGAAATTGGTACAGGCGAATTGCTACATTGGGCTACAGCAAATGGTGCCGCCTTTATGAGGTTGTCACATTTAGGAGCTTTTGTAACGGGAAAAACTCCGGGAATCCTGAATTTTCCGGAATTGAAAAATGCACACCAACAACTAGATGCAAATATTTCACTGCATCGAATTAAATAATAATTACCAGTCGGTATTTGCTTTTTTCTCTGTCGCCAGCATTCCTTTTTTCAAGCTTGATGTAATTTCCTTTGCTTTGTCATCTGCCTGCTTCAGATAATAAGCATACGCTGGAATAAAGGATGGTGAATTAATATCTTTCCAACGCTCGATCGGGAATGCCGATTTTTGTTGCCAGTTAAATTTGGTAAGTTCATATTTATACTTGCCGTCCTTTAAACTGATGGCTAAGCTATACATAACATCACCGGCATTGGTAGCAACACCATCTTTATCGGCTTCATTCATAATGCGGAACCGGGCTTTACACAGAATCTCTCCCGTTTCCTCATTCTTTTCCCTGATTACATCTGTTGGGTTTTTAAAATAAGTGTTCGCCCAGGCTAAAGCACGCTTATACAATTCAGCTTTCGAAACAGATGGAACCTCAACCACTTCCGTATAACTAAATAATCCGGTTTCAGAATTGGTGGGTAGATCCGGAATTACCACGGGCTCTTTTTTCTTTTGCGCAATTAAAACTTGTGTCGTCAGCAATACTCCAACAATTATCAAGACTAATTTTTTCATAAAATTTTGATTAACATTCGATTTACAAAGGTAACGAATCAGTAATTAATGTGTGATTTAATACGCCTTTAGAACTAAAAATTTGGAACTTTATTTCCTTTTCTCTACTTTTAGGTGCTATAATAAACTACTTTCATCCCCCCCGTAGTCATCCCCCCTGACCACTTTTGGATGAGAGCAGAAATACCTGTCCTCAAATTGAGGCTTGCTGCCTATTAGTATCTTTTATGCGACTGATTAACATCATCCTTGCAGATGATCATCCTATTTACCGGGACGGTCTCGAGCAGGCTCTTATCCGGCTTGGAATTGCCGGAACCATAACGCATGCGTCAAGCGGTGTTGAAGTACTCGATGTACTCGACCTCATTGTTGTGTACCTGATTTTAATGGATGCCAAAATGCCTAATTTAAATGGACTTGAAACTACATCCCTGATAAGGAAGAAGAATACCAAAATCAAAATTATCATTATCTCCATGCTCGAAGATAAACTAAGCATTCTTCAGCTGTTCCATGCCGGTATCAATGGTTTCATGCATAAAAATACCGATCATCGCCAACTATTACATGCTATCGATTGGGTGATGAAAGACAATATTCTAGTGCCTGATGAAGTGAGTGAATATTTTAACTACGAATATATTATCCCCGAAAACTTTGAAGAAAGTTTTAATGACCCCAATAAACTTTCAGATCGCGAAGCCGAAATTTTGTTACTCATTTGCAAACAACTTTCAACTAAAGAAATAGCCGATAAGTTATCGCTTACCTATAAAACGGTCGAGACCCACAGAAATAATATTATGGTAAAAACACGTGCTAAGAATATGGTTGGACTGGCCTTCTATGCCATCTCAAAAGGATATATCAAGCACAAGAAAAAGAAATAAAATCAGGCCTTGACTTTTATTTTAAGCTTGGTACCCGGTTTCAGACTTTTCGAATTGTGAATGTTATTCACCCGCTTTAAATCATCTACTGAAATACCATCATACCTTTGTGCAATACTCCATAAAGTATCGCCCGGCTGAACGATATGATACACATATTGACGAACAGGTTTTGGTGCCGGCTTTGAAGCACTTGCAGTTGTATTAGATTTTGCCGGCGCCTTTTTTGGAGCAGTTGATGCACTCGCTTTTTTTGTTGGCTCTGTAATTTTTTTCGCTGTGGGTGCTACCTGCTCTGCAGTACTGTCTTCATTACTCTCAGGCATATCTATTTTTGCTGCTATGGCCGGCGATTCCCCATCTACCGACTGCGCTGCTGTTTCATCCTCATTATCGAGAACATTCTCGTTTTTGATAGCTACTTTTACAGGTGTGTTCACATAAACTAAAAGCTTCTGCCCTTTCAAAATTTTAGTAGTTTTCATCCGGTTCCACTTCTTCACCTGAGCCATCGAAACATTGTACTTCGCTGAAATGCCCGATAAAGTTTCTCCGCCACGAACAGTGTGCGTTTTCTTTTTCTTCGTCCACACCGTTTTATAAGTAACATTGCTATCCGACTCCGCCTTAAATTCTTCTACCAACGGATTGCTTACAATACTCTTTCTTGCTACTGGACCACCATTGGTTGGTATCATTGCACCGCAACCAATCTTTTCATAATAATTGTTGAGCATCGTAGCTACAATCTCATTTCGCAGATAGGGTCCGTCAACACCTAAAACAATACTGATTAAACGGTGACCATCTTTTTTGGATGTAGCAACCAGACAGAATTTCGCACGCTTTGTAAAACCTGTTTTCAATCCATCAACATCATTTTCATAATCGATAACCAGGTGATTGTGGTTTCTGAAAACACCCGTACGTTTATCATTTGTTACTTCTGCATATCCTATGGAAGTAATTTTTAAAATCTCTTCATACTTGATCATTTCCAGAGCAAGCAACAACAAATCATGTGGCGATGCACTGTTATCAACTTCTTTCACTACACCGGGTAATCCCGATGGATTGGAATAAAAGGTATTCTTCATGCCCAATGAAAGTGCCCGGGAATTCATGCGTTTAACAAAAGTCTGCAAATCACCATCCAAATACTTACCAATATCAGCACATGCCTGATTGTTGGATGGTATCATTGCAAGCTGTACTAACGACTCAAGCGTATACGTTTCTGTGGTTTTGTATACCTGACGACTGCGCTTACTCTTTTTGTAAACACGATCAACTACAACCTCATCCGACCAATCACGTTTTCCTGCTCTGATATCATCAACCGTTAACAAGGCAACCATCATCTTTGTGAGTGATGCAATCGGATAAGCATAATACATATCCTTCTGCCATACAACCGCACCTCGTACCGCATCATATAAAAGCCCCGCTCTGATATCCTGCTCGCGGTAAACAATACCACCAATGGTATCAACAATAATTTCTCTAATTGGTTGTGGTACTTCAGAAGAAATAACCGGAATAGAAGCCTCGGTCGTTGCAGAATCAGGCGCAACCTGTGCTTGCAACAACACTGTGAACAGCATGAAAAAAGCTGTTACAATTCCGATAAAATATCCTTTTTCTCCCCTCATTTTTTCAGCAATGCAAGATTAGTAAAAGAAAGCCGGTCTATGTTCTGCTACAGCATATTGATTACTAACATTTTGATGTTCAAATCAAACATGCCTGCTACCGACTCCCGTTATACGTAAATGCAATGGAAACGTTTCCCGTTGTGTAAAAGTACTGCGTGGGAATTATATATGAGGTCTAAAATTGAATTTTATTACGATTATCTGGCATTTAGCCACGCAGAAGCAAAAATGAGGTCGGTCGGAAACGTAATTTTTATGTTCGAATGCTCGCCTTCAATCAGGTGAATAGTATTTCCTGCAGCCTCAAAAACACCCGCATCATCGGTGAATGTAGTGCCTGAAAATTGCTTGTAAGCATTTTTAATTACTTCAATATCAAAACATTGCGGTGTTTGCACCAATCGGTGTTGCTCTCTGTCTACAACCTCGGAACTGCTATCTTCAACTTTCCGCAAGGTTTCCCTTACGGGGATGACCGGGATAGCACTCCCATATTTTGCAGCAGACTCGAAAGCATGGACAATCAACTCCTTCGAAACTAAAGGCCGAACCGCATCATGAATTGCTACCAATCCCGGACCACTCACCTTTTCTAATCCGTTAATGACCGATTCCGTACGGGATGAACCTCCGGCAACCAGTTGATAATCAGATTTATTGATACTAAACTGATTACTCAATTTATCCCAATAATCGAAATGCGCCCGGGGCAATACCAAAACTACTTCATCTGCCACAGCATGAAAAAGCTGAAGTGTTCTTATTAAAACCGGAATATCGTTAAGGAGCAAAAACTGCTTGGGGACATCGCTGCCCATCCTTACACCGGATCCGCCGGCAACAATAATTGCAGATTTTTTCAAATCGGTTTTTCTGAAAATGTTACTTAATGGATCACATCCGTAAGAAGCTACTTACAGAATAAGCATCGCATCACCATAACTGAAGAAACGGTATTTTTCTTTTACCGCTACTTTGTAGGCATGCATGATCAAATCGTATCCGCCAAATGCAGCTGTCATCATCAACAAGGTTGATTCAGGCATGTGGAAATTCGTAACCATACAATTTGCAACACTGAAATCGTAAGGAGGAAAAATAAATTTATTTGTCCATCCCGATGCAGGCTTCAATTCACCGGTTGTAGATACCGATGACTCAACAGCACGCATACTGGTAGTACCAACTGCACAAATAAGTTTTTTCTTAGCACGTGCTTTGTTAACCGTATCAGCAGCATCAGCCTGAATAATGAATTGCTCAGAATCCATCTTGTGCTTGGTTAAATCTTCCACCTCAACAGGACGGAATGTACCAAGTCCCACATGCAAAGTAACCTCTGCCATATTCACACCTTTCAACTCGAGACGCTTTAGCAATTCACGGCTAAAATGCAATCCTGCTGTTGGAGCAGCAACTGCGCCTTCATGCTTTGCATAAACCGTCTGATAACGTTCCTTATCTGCAGGCTCTGCTTTTCTCTTGATGTATTTCGGTAATGGAGTGTGTCCTAAACTCTCAATGGTTTTGCGAAACTCTTCTGCTGTACCATCGAATAAAAAACGAAGTGTACGACCTCTTGAAGTGGTATTGTCGATTACCTCAGCAACCAACATATCATTCTCTCCGAAGTAAAGTTTATTTCCAATTCTGATTTTCCTTGCAGGGTCAACCAAAACATCCCAAAGTTTGCTTTCCTTATTTAATTCACGAAGTAAAAACACTTCGATCTTTGCTCCGGTTTTTTCCTTGTTGCCATATAAGCGAGCAGGGAAAACGCGGGTGTTATTCAGGATCATGCAATCATCTTCTCCAAAATAATTGATGATATCTTTAAATACTTTGTGCTCGATCTTTCCTGTTTTGCGATCGACTACCATTAAACGTGACTCATCACGACTCGATGAAGGATGCGTAGCCAAAAGGCTGTCACTGATGTTGAATTTGAATTGAGAAAGTTTCATAATGATTGATTAAAGATAACTTACGGATTTCTTTATATCGGGGTGCAAAGATACGTCAAGAAAGACCTTTTTCGACCAAATGCCTCAATTATTTGATACTGAGCCTGCAAACGAAAAGGGCGACTTTGTTAACCGTATCAATTAGAATAATCGTAATTTATTCACTTTTAGTGCTTTGCGTAGATACCAAAGCCGAAAAATCGGCTAGCTGCATGGCATTCTCCAACCGGAATTCCCCAATGCGGGTGCGACAAAGCGAAGTCAGGTAAGCCCCCGATCCCAAAACCTTCCCAAAATCATGTGCTATTGACCGGATATAAGTCCCCTTTGAACAAACAATCCGGAAGCTTACTTCCGGCATATTGATTCCGGTAATTTCAAAAGCTTCAATGGTCACCTCCCTCGATTTCATCTTCACCTCCTTGCCTTTCCGTGCCAGCTCATAAGCACGTTTCCCATCAATTTTCACCGCACTGTGTGGTGGTGGCAATTGCGAAATCACTCCGGTAAATTGATTCACCATTTCCCGAATCATTTGTTCACTGATATGTTCCGTTGGAAAAGTGGCATCTTCCGGCTGCTCCATATCATAGCATGGTGTGGTTGCTCCTAATTTGAACGTGCCGGTATATTCTTTTATCTGCGCCTGAAAAGTATCAATTTGCTTGGTCATCTTTCCGGTGCAGATAATCATCAACCCCGTTGCCAATGGATCAAGCGTTCCTGCATGACCAACTTTTTTTATTCTGATCAATCCGCGAACCTTCCGAACCAAATCGAATGAAGTCCACTTGAGTGGCTTATCAAACAGGAGTACCTCTCCCTTTTCGAAATCCATGTTGTTAATCGACAATTTGTAAGTCGACACCCATTACCATGAGCACAATAATTAAAACTCCCACAGCAATCCGGTAATATCCATACACCTTTAATCCGTATTTGGTGACGATACCGATAAACGATTTGATAGCTAAAACAGCTACGATAAAAGCTACAATATTTCCTACAACCAGCAAAGTAATTTGTCCCTCTTCAACAGTAACTCCCGATTTATAAAATTCATAAACTTTATAAACAGTTGCAGCAAACATAGTTGGCACTGCCAGAAAAAATGAAAATTCCGCTGCAGTTTTGCGGGTCAGTCCCTGCGTTAAACCACCAATGATAGTTGCTGCGGACCGTGACACTCCGGGTATCATAGCAATAACCTGAAACATCCCGATTTTGAAGGCAGTTAAGTAAGTAATCGGAGCATCTTCTTCGCCTTCTTTTTTCTCTTTGAGGAGATGATCCATAAATATCAGAAAGATTCCACCGGCAAGCAACATATAAGCTACAACTGCAACATTGCCCAGTAACGAATCAATAAAATCATTCAATAATTTTCCGAAAATTGCTGCAGGTAAAAAGGCAACAAACAATTTATAATAAAAATCCATCGACTGAAAAAAACGTTTCCAATAGAGGAACAGCACCGACAAAATTGCTCCGAACTGAATGGAAACCGTAAACGTTTTGGTAAAATTATCTTCAGCGATTCCCATCAGAGAAGAAGCAATAATCATGTGTCCCGTTGATGAAATCGGCAGGAATTCGGTAATACCTTCAACAATACCTAATACGATGGCCTCCAGTAAGGTCATAACTCCGGATTAGTCTTTAGCTTTTTTTACAATAGCATAAATCTCCAGTGCGAAACCTGCTAACACCAAAAGTGGAGCAACAGTAATACGCAAGGGACTAAAAACTTCTTCACTGAAAACATTCGGATCTTTAGTACCACCACCCGACATCAGGAAGAAGCCTAAAATTATCATTCCTAATCCCGAAAGCATCAACGTGTAGTTAATCTTTCCGAAAGCAAAATCTGCTTTTACTTTTTCTTTTGACATGGTCGTCTTATTAATGATCCTATCGTTTATTAATATAAATCCTGTGTATTCCGGCTAAGATACTTGTTAACAGCGAAGAAAGTACTAACTCCCGAAATAAATATTCCAGCCAGAATGACTCCTCCCATTAGGGTAAGAACCATCTCATAGTCTTGTATTTCAACCAGATCCGGAATTTCCTTCTTGGCGAAATACAACAATCCCAGCAACAATAAATTTGCAATTATGGCTCCGTAAATACCCTGCATGATGCCACTGATTACAAACGGTTTGCGGATAAATCCACGGGTTGCGCCCACCAGTTTCATACTTTTTATAAGCAAGCGTCTGGAATATAATGCCAAACGAATGGTGTTATTGATAAGTGCGGCCGCAATGAAAAAGAGTAAGGCGCTGAATCCCAGAATTACAAGGGCCAGCGTTTTCATGTTTTTGTTAATATCATCCAACAACGATTGCTGATAATACACCTCCTTCACCACCGATGAAGCTGTAATTTTAGCCTTTAATGCTGCAATATTTTCAGAATCAGCATATTGTGCTTTCATCTTCACATCAATGGACCCTAACAGCGGATTGTAGCCCAAAAACTCCACGAAATCTTCACCCAAATCTTCCTTTAACTTCGCAGCAGCCTCATCTTTAGTAACATAAGTTGCTGATTTGACATACTCCGATTTCTCCAATACCTTCAGTAAACTCTCAACCTGGGCCATTCCGGCATCGGGCAACAGCATAACCGACAATTGAATATTCTCTTTCACATAATTGGAAACTTTACGGGCATGCAAAACAAGTACACCAAGTGTACCAATCATAAAAAGTACCAGCGAAATGCTGACTACAGTCGAAATATAGGAGGTCCGGAGGGTTTTCCGGGCCATTTTGTTACCTTCTGGTGCCATTTACGGATTAAGATGGCGCAAAAGTAGCTTTTTTACTGCATTTATCCCTCCTTTCTAAGCATGAATTGAATGGATTATTAACAATTCCGTGATCAGACAACCTCCCTTTTTCCTATCTTCGTACCCTCATTTTTCCGGGGTTCAGCTGTTGCCCCGGCCACTCATTACGGGAGTCATCCCGAACCACTAGTCAGGATTATTGCACTGTTCATTTTATGGATTATAATTTTATTGATATTGAAACTCGCTGGCAGGCGCACTGGAAAGAACAACAAACTTATAAGGTTGTTGAAAATCCTGCTCTTCCAAAATATTATGTGCTCGATATGTTTCCCTACCCTTCCGGTGCCGGATTACATGTCGGTCACCCATTAGGATATATCGCCTCCGATATTTTTTCGCGTTACAAAAAACAAAAAGGTTTTAATGTGCTGCACCCAATGGGCTATGATGCCTTTGGATTACCGGCCGAGCAATATGCTATTCAAACCGGACAACATCCTGCAGTTACTACACAGGCAAATATTGGCCGTTACCGCGAACAACTCGATCGCATCGGATTCTCATTCGACTGGTCCAGGGAAGTACGCACCTGCGACCCTGCATATTACAAATGGACGCAATGGATCTTCTTAAAATTATTTGATTCCTGGTTCAATAACGATTCGCAAAAAGCAGAACCTATTGCAACTTTGTTAAATCACTTTGCTGCAAAAGGTAATGCCTCCGTTAATGCATGCTGTGAACCCGGCGAACCGTTTACGGCTGCTCAATGGAAATCATTTTCAGAACAGGAACAACAAAATATTTTGTTGAACTATCGTCTGGCTTACCTCTCGGAAGCAATGGTGAACTGGTGCCCTGCATTGGGAACTGTTTTGGCCAATGAAGAAGTGAAAGATGGCGTTTCGGAACGAGGTGGGTATCCTGTGGAACGAAAAAAAATGAAGCAGTGGAGTCTTCGCATCAGTGCATATGCCGAACGGTTACTCACAGGTTTGGATACTATCGACTGGAGTGATTCTCTGAAAGAAGCACAACGCAACTGGATCGGAAAATCGGAAGGCGCATTGATTCGTTTTCAGATTGACGGCAAAAAAGAATTCATAGAAGTATTTACTACGCGGCCCGATACAATCTTTGGTGTTACTTTCGTAACCATTGCACCGGAACATGAACTGGTAGCATCACTAACGACCTCTGAATATACGAAATTAGTCGACGACTATATCACCTATGCAAAAAACCGCTCGGAGCGGGAACGGATGGCCGATGTTAAAAAAATTACGGGCCAGTTTACCGGAAGTTATGTTATACATCCTTTTACAGGAGAAAAAATTCAGATTTGGGTTGGCGATTATGTGCTTGCAGGATATGGAACCGGTGCCGTAATGGCAGTACCCGGACATGATAGCCGTGACTATGCATTTGCCAAACATTTTGGAATTGAAATAAAAGAAGTTGTTCAGGGTGGTGACCTTTCTCAGGATGCTTATGAATCGAAGGATGGCATCATGGTGAACAGTGATTTCCTGAATGGTCTCACTGCCAAAGAAGCAATTTCAAAGGCTATTGATAAAATTGCAGCTGCCGGAAAGGGAGAAAAAAGAATTAATTATCGTTTACGAGATGCCGTATTCGGACGTCAGCGCTATTGGGGTGAACCTATTCCTATTTACTATAAAAACGGATTGCCATATCCAATTCCGGAAAACGAATTACCACTGGTACTTCCTGAAATAAACAAGTTTCTTCCTACCGAATCCGGTGAACCACCACTCGGAAGAGCAACCTACTGGAAATATCAGGGCATATACGAATATGAACTTACAACCATGCCGGGATGGGCAGGGTCTTCATGGTATTTTCTCCGCTATATGGATGCGCAAAATGATTCAGCAATTGCATCCGCTGAAGCTATGAATTACTGGAAGGAAGTAGATCTGTATCTCGGAGGTTCTGAACATGCAACAGGACACTTGCTTTATGTTCGCTTCTGGACCAAGGTGCTGTTCGATCTTGGAATTATACCCGTTCAGGAACCTGCAAAAAAACTGATCAATCAGGGAATGATTCAGGGGACATCTTGCTTTGCCTATCGCATAAATGGTACTAATAAATTTGTCAGCTATAACCTGAGAAAAAATTATGATACAACTGCACTTCATGTGGATGTAAACATTGTCAACAACAATGTACTCGATGTGAAAGCTTTTATGGCTTGGCGCGATGAATTTAAAAACGCCGAATTCATTTTGGAAGATGGAAAATACATCTGTGGAAATGAAGTCGAAAAAATGTCGAAGTCGAAATGGAATGTGGTTAGCCCCGATTTGATTATCGAACAATATGGCGCCGATTGTCTGCGACTTTATGAAATGTTCCTGGGACCTATTGAACAGAGTAAACCATGGAACACAAATGGCATTACAGGTGTAAGTGGTTTCCTGAAAAAATTATGGCGACTCTATTTTGCAAGTGGAAACTTCCAGTTATCGGATGAGCCCGCAACAAAAGCTGAGCTGAAAGTACTGCATAAAACCATTAAGAAAGTAACCGATGATATTGAACGGTTTTCATTCAACACATCCGTCAGCACCTTCATGATTTGTGTGAATGAGTTAACCGATTTGAAATGTAATAAACGTGAAATACTGGTGCCACTCAGCATCATTATTTCTCCCTTTGCACCTCATATTGCCGAAGAACTGTGGCATCTGGCAGGAAATACCGAATCCGTAACAACTGCACGATTCCCCGAAGTAAATCCTGAATACCTTATTGAAGATGAATTTGAGTATCCTGTTTCCGTTAATGGCAAAACACGATTTAAACTTACGTTTCCGTTAAATCTGACGAAAGAACAACTGGAAAGCGAAGTGTTGCAATCGGCTGAAATGAAAAAATATCTTGAAGGGAATACACCTAAAAAAGTGATTGTAGTTCCGGGGAGAATTGTTAACGTAGTACTGTAGTGAGCACTGATCAGTGAGCAGTGACCAGTGAGCAGTGAGCAGTGAGCAGTAATCAGTGAATAGTGAGCAGTGAGCAGTAATCAGTGCCGCCCTGAGCGGAGCCGAAAGTTTAGCAGTGATATGGTGTCAAAAGGAATTGACACTATTTTGTGACAAAAAATTAGAGTATTTAAAAATCGAATAATAATAAAAATGAAACTTCTTAAACAACACATTGAAGCGCTTATTTTCACTACTGAACAGGCCATCACTCCTGATGAAATGATTTCGTGTCTTAAGGCTGTTTATGGCTGGGATCTGAAAAAAGATGATATCATTGCCATAACTGATGAGCTTAAAGTAAAGTATGCATCTGAAGAATTTTCTTATGAATTGAATGAAATTGCCGGTGGTTTTCAATTTCTGAGTAAAAAAGAATTTCATGCTACCATTCATGTGATGCTGCAGTTGAAAGAGAAAAAACGTCTCTCTACAGCAGCACTCGAAACACTGGCTATTATTGCTTACAAACAACCCATCTCGAAACCTGAACTGGAGCATATCCGTGGTGTAAGTTGCGATTATTCGATTCAAAAATTGCTGGAAAAAGAATTGATTGTAATTGCCGGAAAAAGTGATGGTCCCGGAAAACCATTATTGTATGCTACCAGCAAGAATTTTATGGATCACTTTGGATTGCGCTCTGTTAAAGACCTTCCTAAACTGAAAGACATTCAATCGCTAGATGCCAATGAAATCGGACTCCCGCTTGGTATTGAAGAAAATATTCCGGTTGAACTCGAAACTGCTTCCGATGACCAGGAACCTTCAGTAATTGAAGAAGTGAGTGATGCAGCATTCCCTGAAAATGAACCGGATTCCGATTCAGAGACTGTTTCTCAGCAAGGTGAGGAGTCGGAAGAAGAGACCAATGCAGAAGACCCTGAGAATCAAGCATAAGCAGGGCATTTATTTTTGGAACACCATTTGCTATATCCTTTTCCTATGAAATATTTGCACCTGAAATCCCTTCTGCTTTTAATCCTGTTATGGCAATCTGCGCCAGCGCAGGATAAATTCCGTAATGTTAAGAATGAAGCTTTTAAAGCAGGTGAAATTTTGAAGTATCGAATTCACTATGGTTTCATGGATGCCGGTGAAGCAATTCTGGAAGTCAAAGATGAGTTACATCCCGTGGGATCGCGCAAAACTTTTCATGTGGTAGGTACCGGAAGAACTAAGGGTGCCTTCGATTGGTTTTTTAAAGTCCGCGACCGTTACGAAAGTTACATTGATACCGAAGCAATCATGCCCTGGATTTTTATCAGAAGAGTTGATGAAGGTGGCTATACCATTAATCAGAATGTAACTTTTAACCATTATAAAAAAACGGCTTCATCTGAAAAAATGACGGTTCCTGTTCCTGAATATGTTCAGGATTTGGTTTCAGCTTTTTATTATGCCCGCACACTCGATTTTACACATGCAGCTGCCGGCGATGTATTTCCAATTAATGCATATCTCGATGATGAGGTATTTAGCATGAATGTTAAATACGTTGGTAAAGAAAAAATCAAGACCACCTTCGGAACTTTTAATTGCATTAAATTTCGTCCAATGCTTCTTGAAGGACGTGTTTTTAAAGAAGAAGAAGACATGACCATTTGGGTAACCGACGACAAAAACAGAATTGTCGTGCGTGCTGAAGCAGAAATTCTGGTCGGCTCCATTAAAATGGATCTCAAGGGTTATTCTGGTCTGGCCAATCCATTGACATCGAAAACGAAGTAGGCTATTTTTTCTTCTCAGAAGGAAACTTCGTTAAAATGATAAATTATAAATGATAGAGGATAGATTAAATTCTGCGCAGAAAATAATTTTGTATATGACACAATTGCCATTATTCACTTTTTAATTCTTGATAATCGCTGTTCAATAGGATTAAGAATTAAAGATTAAGGATTTTGTATCTCTACGTAGAAGGAAATTCGTCAATATGATAAATTACCCCGCATCAGAGCTAAAGCTACTTGCAGTGACCAGAATTCAGTGGGAGAAATACATTTTTCTGAAATACTATCTTGCACAAATTCCAGTTTGAGCTTTGTATTTTAAATTCATTTATCGATGGATTTGGATGTTTTTATGTCAAACCATTGAATAAGATTCATTCTTCCGGACAAGTTTCAGCGATTTTTATATTTACAATTGACACCACATTTGGCGGTCCGGAATATATTTCAGTCTGTCCTTCGTAAACATACCATTCAATGAATACCGGAACAATAGCTTCCAGCTTCAACATATTTGCTGCATTAATACTGTCGACTTTTTGTTTGGTAAAACATGGCGTTTCAGGTGGTATCTCAGGCTGCTGTGCATTAGAAATTCCTGTAGTAAAAACCAATAGAATTATCAGTGTAAAATATTTCATTGTTTGATCCATTTTTTAAAGGTAACATAATTTCCACTTTGCAATTTAAATAAATACATTCCTTGCGGTAATTTACTCAAATCCAAAGTCTGCATGTAAGTATATCGAGCTAATTGTTGCTCATAAACAAGTTCTCCAAGGGCATTGTAGATCTGCAGTTTACCTTGCTTCCCATTGGACAGAAAGTAATTAATTGTAACTGGTCCGATGCCCGGATTTGGATAAATGTTACTTATGACCGGAATTTCACTTGCTTCTGAAATTGCTGTAATTGTATCGCATGGACTACCAATTTTAGGACCCAGAAAGTAATCGGGGTTATTGGGCAATCCATAATAGGTTCGCTTCCCACCAAGATAAAAACTGTAGGGCTGAAAGTTACAAGCTGCACCTAAACTGTCGGGAGCATTTATAACACTTAAATTCATGTTATAATTGTTATAAACTGTATCCGGATAAGGATACGACACACCGGTGTTCACATAGGCAATACTGAAGTAAATTTTTCCATCAGGGCCTCGTTTTACATCACCTCCTGCATATCTTGGGAAGTTACTCTGATACAAAGTGGTACGTGTTGCCAGTGGGTTGGTTGATTGCAAATCGTATTGAAACAATTGGGTGGTATCTTTACTTGTACTGGTATAAATGAAACGGCCATCGGAAGAGAATTCATTACTCCAGGTCCAATCACTGTAAGTTGTTGCAACTGGTCTGATTGTAACTGGATTGCTCAATACTCCTGTGCACCGGTCAAATTGAAAATATTCTATAACCTGGCCTACATTTGTAAATAACAACGTATCACCCGAAGGAGAAAAACTTATTCTGCCAAATCCAGTTTTATTTAACGAGCCAATTGTTTGAAATGAAGGCAAGGAAACGCCTGACTGAGTAATCAACACGACATAATATTCGTTATTCCAAATCAATTGAGAATGTTGTAGTCTCCGCCCCACTACCCACCAATCCTTACCATTGCCGTGCTTCACAGCACTAATACAGTCCGCCTGTTCATCCGGCATTACCATCATATTTTTTTGAATCACAGCACCAAGACCTCCGTTGGCCTTCAGATCTACCACTGAATAATATAAACCATATTGACTACTTCCTGCCACACCAACCGAAAAAATGTAACACATCGAATCGGTTCCAGGCTTTGGGAATGTGATCAACTCATGATACCAACCCTCCCCAACAATATTATCCCCATTTTGAATAAGTTGATTTTGTTGATTAAAAATCTTGGTGGTATTGCCTGGGATTGTTGCTCTTGTGAATGCATACATCTGAAGATTTCCAGAGGAGTCACTAACCGAAACACAACTACCCCGAGTTCTCAATCCAGAATTTATTGCTTGGGGATTTATTAAAGAATTAAAATCGATACCTGCAGAATCACCAAAGCACCAAATATTCCCTCTGTTTTGTGCCTGCACCCAACAAGAGATGATACTGAGAACAATGATTAAAAATGTTGTCCGGAATAACTTCATGAGGCTAAAATACGAAAAGAATTAAGGATTAAGGATTTTTTGTTTCTGCTCAACAGGAAATTTCTTCTCCTTCTGTTTTTGAGTCTGTTCCTGTTTCTTCCCCTTTCTCATTCTCATTCTGCTTCTCACTCCGCCTCACCCCTGCCCTCTCCAGCATTAGCATCTTCCTCCGTGGAATATTTCGGGCTGGAGAGGGAGAGATTCAATTAAGGATTAAGGATTAAGAATTTAGGATTTTTTGTTTCCAACCGAATAATATGTCGTTCTTCAGTTTTCAATTCTTGTTAATCGCTATTCAATAAAATCATCTTGAGAACGAAAAACCACCTATTTTGGCAGCACCAAAATAAATCATAAGTGCAAAACGAAATTTCATTCTGCCTGAATCCCCCAACTTACAACTTTCAACCTTCAACCCTTCGACTTCGCTCAGGGCAGCGCTTTCAACTCAAGTGCAGTGTCATCTTTTGGCTAGGGAACACAAATCACCAAACTACCACCTTTCGACAAGCTCAAGGCAAGAATCATCAAACTACCAAATCAATTGCAGTCACCCCGCATCGTGCCTTGCGGGGACCGCATTTTTTACTCAGGAACAAAAAATTAGCACCCATCGACTTCGCTCTGGGCGGCGCATCAGCACCCTTCGGCTCTGCTCAGGGCAAGCATCAGCAAATTAGCACATTATAAAGCAGTCACATCTTTTTACTGAGACACACCACTTGTATCTTTAAACTCCGAAACCGTAATCGTTACCACCTGATTAGCTACCTCATCAATTTCTTCTTGCGTAAATAGTTTTTTGATTTTCTTAGCTCTTCGATTGTAAAATATTCCCAGTGAAGGGCCGATTAATGCATAGCACATACCCGATAAAAAAGCATATGCCGATTTGGAGCTTAAATCAAGAAGAGCGAATGTTACAGATAACGTTCCGATCAGCACCATAATTCCATTTCCCATCATGGCGGTTCGGGTATTAAACACCTCCAGTTTGTTTAGCTTTAATTCATCACGTAGCTTCCATGCATGGTGGTTCATCATAAAAAATACACCATAGAGAACCATAAAACCCACTCCATAAATTACCATTAACTGACCAATTTCGCCATCATTGGCAAATCGGTACACAACCGAACCATCGGGATGCTCCACCTTATTTCCACTGGTAAGAAACCCAAATAAAAATTTTAACGGATAAACATAAAACAGAACTACAAAAAGTAAAATGCAATTCATCAGAATAGTTTTGGTATCCTGCAATCCGTACTTTCTGAAAAAAATATATTGCTCGAACCAGATCAACATGATCATCATAAAACAAATCGCAAATCCGAACATCGAACTCAACGATAAGGAAAGTTCTTTAAACGTTTCAGGTACTTCAAGTGAAACTACCAGCAATGTTACGGCAAATGCAAATACCGAATCGGTGAAACTTTCTATGCGTGAAGTTTCATGCAATCGCCAGCGAACCGACTTCGGACCAAATTTTTTCTTGATGAATATTTGTCTCATTCCCGATTGATACCAACGGTTACTACTTGTATGTTACAATATTTTTTTGAGATTATGCTTTCTGCTTTCCAACCAAGTGATGCTTCACCATCCAGCTTGCAATCTGCACCGCATTGGTAGCTGCACCTTTTCTCAGATTATCGGCAACAATCCATAAGTTCAATGTGTTGGGCTGACTGTCATCGCGACGAATTCGGCCGACAAATACATCATCTTTGCCCTCTGCATGAATAGGCATAGGATATTGGTTCGTGGCAGGATCATCAACCACTTTTATACCCGGTGTTTTCTCAAGCAGTGAACGTATGTCTTCAATAGTAAATTCTTTTCCCAACTCTACATTCACCGCTTCTGAATGGCCTCCTTTCACAGGAACCCGAACTGTTGTGGATGTAATGCGAATGGAATCATCACGCAAAATTTTTCGCGTTTCATTCACCATTTTCATTTCTTCTTTGGTATAACCATTATCGGTAAATACATCACATTGTGGAATAACATTTCGGTGAATAGGATAATTATAAACCATTTCCGTGGATTTTCCGATATTCTCATCTTCCAATTGCTGCAATGCCTTAGCACCGGTGCCTGTCACCGACTGATAAGTTGATACTACAATTCTGCGAACACCGTACATTTTATGCAATGGTGCTAAAGCCATCACCATTTGAATGGTAGAGCAATTCGGATTGGCAATAATCTTATCATCAGCTGTAAGTGCATCTGCATTAATTTCCGGTACAATCAGTTTTTTATCGGGGTCCATTCGCCAGGCTGATGAATTATCGATTACCACAGTGCCTACTTTCGCAAATTCCGGCGCCCATTGCAATGAGGTATTCCCTCCGGCTGAGAAAAGAGCGAGATCCGGTTTTTGGCGAATCGCATCTTCCATGGAAACAATTTTGTAAGATTTTCCCATGTATTTAATTTCCTTACCAACAGACTTCTCTGTTGCCACAGGAATAAGTTCCGTTACCGGGAAATTTTGTTCTTCCAATACTTTTAATAGAATGGTACCAACCAACCCGGTAGCACCTACAACGGCCACTTTCATAAGTTTGATAATTTTAAAGGCAAAGCTACTGTTTTAGTGAATAAGAACCAATCCCAACTAGCCAAGAAATACATCAGGAATCTTTGGGTTCAATGCTATTCTTAACCTGAATATCCATCTTGGGTAATGGAATTTCGATATTATGTTGAGCAAACTTCCGATATACCGCTTGATTAATTCTGCTACGCATCATCCCCTGCCTGTGCATCAGTTTGGAGGTCCATATAACCAGTTCAAAAACCAAAGAATTGGAGCCAAACTGACTCAACCTGATAGACGGTACCGGATCGGTGGCAACATTGGGGTCCTCGGCTGCAACTTCCATCAGTAATTTCAATACCAAATCCTGATCCGTACCATAAGCTACCGGCACCGGGATCTTAAAACGAACCATCTTGCCCGTCAAGCTCCAGTTTGTTACCCTTGTCGAAACCAGTTCTGAATTGGGAATAATTACACTGATACCATCATTCGTAACAACCGTAGTTGCCCGTGCTGATATTTTGACTACATCTCCGGTGGTGCCACTCACTTCAATCCGGTCGCCTACTTTTACCGGTCGCTCCAAAAGAATTACAACACCACTCACAAAATTATTGGTGATATTTTGCAAACCAAATCCAATACCTACTCCCAAAGCACCACCCAGTAAAGCCAGTCCGCTTAAATCGATCCCACTTGAATGAACGATGACGAAAAGTCCGGTGACCACAAAAATGTAACGTGCAATAGTTGCCAGAGCCTGCCTCACACCAATATCATCGTTGTAACGTACTAAAATTCGTTTCACCAACAGATCCTTCAATTTCCAGGACAACCATATTAAAATGACTATTGCCATCAAAAATTTGAAAATCCCCAACAAAGAAAATTCCACCTTTCCTAATGTGAATAAAGTGTAATGAAGATAATAGTTGAGCTGATCCATGGTACTGTCAAAGATAATAGAATTATTTTTGTTTTTGCAGATTGAATTATTTTATTTATTTTTGAATCGTTAAACTTTTTAAACTCTTTTCAAGATGAAATTTTTCACTTCACTTGCGGCATTTTGCCTGCTATCAACTGTCTGTGTTCAAAAATCTTATTCACAGCCTATTTTATCAACTTCAAACGGTGCTGAAATCATTATCACCGAAATTCTGGCTGACCCCGACCCGGTCGTAGGTTTGCCCGAAGCCGAATTTGTAGAGCTATACAATCGAAGCTCTGCACCAATTAACTTGAATGGCTGGATTTTATTCGATGGCAGCAGCCGGCAACTACCGGCCATCGTGTTACTCCCCGATTCATTCGTAATTGTTTGTTCCACGACTAACTCATCTTTGTTTTCAGCCTTTGGAACATGTGCTTCGGTTTCGTCGTTATCGCTTACCAACACCGGCGAAAAAATTGCACTCCGTAATCCCCTTGGTTACCCGGTCGATTCCGTCACTTACAGCGATTCGTGGTATGGTTCTTCATTTAAAAAAGATGGCGGCTGGTCCTTGGAACGTATTGATAATTTTTTCGATTGTGCTATTGCATCCAATTGGGCTCCCTCGGAGGCATTAGCAGGTGGTACACCCGGGTTGCCGAACAGTATTG
>CAUJFJ010000227.1 GCA_963169675.1 Bacteroidota bacterium | reverse complement strand
CTTAAATAACTTTTCCGTTTCTTTCGGGTCTTTCTGATTTTTTGCCATAGTGACAAAATTACAAAATTTCCTTTAGAGATTTACCCAATGCAGCGGCAACCCTTTGATAGGTTAGGATATGACTATTTTCTTGGGCGTTTTCAACGGAGTTGATAGTCTGTTGAACCAATCCTGATTTTGCAGCCAATTGGCGTTGTGTCATTCTCTGACGGGTGCGCTCTAACTTGAACTGCATACCTACGTGTAATAAAAATTCTTTATTGCTCATGGTTATTTAATTAAGTCTTTATATTTCAAACTTCCTTCAATATTGAATAATGCACAGGCAAAGCGTTCATCCTGTTCAACTCCTTTGAAGTTGTATCTGAATGATACTTCATTGCAGTAGCGTTGTAAGTGCTTCGGGCTAACATAGTGGTGTATGCCTATTATTTGGCGTTTCAACTGTGACCAATAACCTTCAATAGTATTGGTATGTGCAAGATCACGTACATACTGCCCTACTTCATGGTTTACACTAACGTGCTTATACTTTTTATTCAACTTGTTATATCCTGCCAATTCATCTGTGACCATAATAGCACCCTCCTGTATTGTTTCTTCTACGGCATTTACAAGGCTATCACCTTTAGTGTCCTGTATAATTTTAGTAACTACTTTACCATCCCGTTGAAGTGCGCCAAAGACCATAGTTTTATTGTTCCTATTTTTGTTTCTCCTGTGCTGATTTCCAACTTTGCCACCTACATAGGTTTCATCAACTTCTACAATGTTCTCCAGTAGTTCGGGCGCTCTCTCTGTCAGCATTAATCTAATGCGGTGGTTAAGATGCCACGCCGATTTCTGTGAAATTCCAAGCCATGACGCAAGTTGTAAAGATGAAATACCTTTAGAATGGTTGGAAAGTATATACATAGCTAAAAACCACTTTGTAAGCGGTATTTTAGTGTTCTCAGCAACTGTTCCAACTGTTGCGCTGAACTGCTTACGGCATAACTTCTCATTGCATTGGAAGCGTTTACCGTTCTTTAGTCGTTTCACATGAAGTGAACCACAGAACGGACAAGCCGGATTTTTACCCCAACGTTGATACTCTAAAAATTGACGGCATTTGTCGTCTGTATTAAAGTGCTTTTGAAATTCTAATATTGATTTGAAGGCTTTCATGTGTTACATTGTGTTACAAATAGTTGAAATTTTTTTATTTAGTCTTGTCGGCTAATTTTTGAAGTTGTAAGCGCACAAAATCACTGAGGGTTCTATTGTCATTATCTGCCATCATTTGCAGTTTCTTTTTAAGGTCTGAATCTATTCGGATATTTAATATTTCCTGTTTCATTGGCTGCAAATATACAACGTGTTACATTGTAATGCAAGTGAAATTGAAAATATTTGTAACTTGCGGCTAATATTCAGTTTTGAAAAATTAGCTAAATATAAACTCACTATATAATTCAGTTGATTATGGCAATGTATAAAGATGTTGATTTATTGAAAACGTTTGATTTTGAGACGTTAAATAAGATTAAAGATGAAGTTAATTTACTTTCAAGTAATTATGTATTCTTTCTTGCTCCTATAAAAAATATGTCTCGTTTTAAAGAGTTGGTTATAAAAAGACTTATTATAGAAAGAATCGGATATGACTCACTTAAAAACAATACTTATCTAAATGATTATTGTAATCCACTTAATGAGGATTTAGTGATATTGGGCGTTGATTCCGCCTCTACAATTTTTATCATTACATCCTTATCTAGTTTATTAAAAAATTCTGCCATTGATTTGGGAGGATAAAAATGTAACGTATTGTTATCGGTATCATAAAACCAAGTGCCACATTTTTCAGCTAATTTAAAATCAAACATACCCCGAATTTAATATTAAAATAACGAGGTGAATATCAATTAAACCAAATTTTATTTAACTACATATCAATACGTTGTATAATATTTCATGCTGCAACACGTTAGTAAGTGCCGTTCTCAGTTATCAGTGATCTGTATTCATTGCAGTTCCTGATTAGAAAGATGTTACTGCAATTTAGGGGCAAATTGTAGAGACGCATTGCATGCGTCTCCGCCACAAAACACCTATCCATTGGGTACGTCTCCGCAACAAAACACCTATCCATTGTTATGCGTCTCCGCCACAAAACACCTATCCATTGCATGCCTCTCCGACAATTGACTGTTCAAAATATGTCATTTTAATCGGAGTCTACATCTTTTGCAGCAAACTATCAACAAATTTAACAAGCGGATTTTCAATTAATTAGAAATTATTTTGAGGATTCGCTTGTTTTTTGATCATCTTTATCGTAATATTGCAATATTAAAATAAACAAGAAATTAATGGGAGCATCAAAAACAGATTTCTTTTCAGCCGACCAAAACGAATTGGCGGCAATTGCCAAAGCACTGGGACATCCTGCGAGAATTGCCATTATTCAACATCTGCTAAAGGTTAATAGTTGTGTATGTAACAGCATCGTTGATGAACTTCCGCTGGCACAACCAACCGTATCACAGCATTTGAGGGAGCTAAAACAAGCCGGACTCATTCAGGGTACTGTTGAAGGCAATTCAATATGTTATTGTATTAATGGTGAGACATGGAACAAATTCGGCGAATTATTTAAAACGTTATTCGCTTCTTATAAACAGATTACTAAATGTTGCTAAAAAATAAAACTATGCAAACTACCGATCAAATTAAAGAAATGGTAAAGCAAAAATACACCGAGATTGCTTTACAGGATAAATCAACAAATGCTTCGTCATGTTGCGGTGCAACCGGATCTTGTGGAGAAGTATATACTATCATGGCTGATGAATATAAAGGTCTGGAAGGGTACAATGAAAATGCAGATCTTGGTCTTGGATGCGGATTGCCAACTCAGTTCGCCAAAATCAAATCGGGCGATGTTGTAATCGATCTGGGTTCAGGCGCAGGCAACGATTGCTTTGTTGCAAGAGCAGAAACCGGTCCTACCGGAAGAGTGATAGGAATTGATATGACACCGGCAATGATTGAAAAAGCACAACAAAATGCCGACAAATTAAATTACAACAATGTTGAATTTCGGTTAGGTGACATCGAACGGTTACCGGTTGCTGCTAATATGGCTGATGTGGTTGTAAGTAACTGCGTGTTAAATCTGGTGCCCGATAAAAGAAAAGCATTTCTGGAAATCGCACGTGTATTAAAACCGGGAGGTCACTTTAGTATTTCTGATATTGTTTTAACAGGCACATTACCTGACAAGCTTCGTGGTGCAGCTGAAATGTATGCAGGTTGTGTTGCAGGCGCTATTCAAAAGGAAGAATACCTGGGACTGATTAAAGAATTTGGTTTCGATAATATCACCTTGCAAAAAGAAAAGCCTATTATAATTCCTGATCAGATTCTTGCTGATTATCTCACACCGGATGAGATTGCAGATTACAAAAAGAGCGCTGTGGGAATTTACAGCATCACTGTATATGCTGAAAAAAGCGGATGTTGTAAATCTGAAAAAGGTAGTTCCTGCTGTTAATTTCAAATTAAAAAGTATATGGAAAAAATACATGTTCTTTTCATTTGCATCCACAACAGTGCTCGCAGTCAGATGGCTGAAGCATTTACGAACCAACTTGGAGCCGGCACTTTCATAGCAGAGAGTGCCGGCCTCGAGCCGGGCAAATTAAATCCTGTAGTTGTGGAAGTGATGCAGGAAATTGGCATCGACCTTTCAAATAATCGTACTAAGGATGTCTTTGAGAAGCATGCAACCGGTAAGACATTTGATTATGTGATTACAGTGTGCGACGCAAAAAATGCAGAACGTTGTCCGGTTTTCCCGGGAAAAGCACAGAAAATTGCATGGATGTTTGATGATCCTTCTCAATTTCAGGGAACCCCGGAAGAAAAAAAATCGCAAACCAGAAAAGTTCGTGATGCCATAAAAAGTGAAGTAGCAAAATTTATTACCTCTGCATCTTTATGAAAAATGTTGATTGCAAACCAACACTAACAGGACGCCTTAGTTTTTTGGATCGATACCTGACATTGTGGATTTTCCTCGCTATGGGAATTGGCGTTGCTTCCGGATATTTTTTTCCGGCAATAACTGATACCCTGAATAACATGCAATCGGGAACCACAAACATTCCAATTGCAATTGGCTTGTTGGTGATGATGTATCCCCCACTGGCAAAAGTGAAGTATGAGAAATTAGGTGAACTCTTTTCAAACATCCGGCTATTGGTTGTTTCGTTGACCATGAACTGGATAATTGGTCCCTTACTCATGTTTGTTTTGGCAATTACATTTTTACACGACTATCCGGAATATATGTCGGGGTTAATTCTCATTGGCATTGCCAGATGTATTGCCATGGTTATTGTGTGGAACGAACTTGCCGGAGGCAGTCGCGAATATGCAGCGGGATTAGTTGCATTGAACAGTATTTTTCAGGTACTGTTTTACAGTCTGCTGGCCTGGTTTTACATTACCTGGCTCCCACCCTATTTTGGTATTGAATCCCAGCAAATCGCTATTGAAATGAGTGCCATTGCTAAAAGTGTTTTTATCTATCTGGGAATTCCCTTCATAGCCGGTTTCTTAACCCGTTTCATTCTTAGAAAATTAAAAGGTGATGAATGGTATGAAAATTATTTCCTTCCAAAAATCAGTCCACTCACTTTATTCGCATTGCTTTTTACTATTCTGGCCATGTTCAATCTAAAAGGAGAAACTATTGTAACCATACCTTTCGATGTTGTATTGATAGCAATTCCACTGCTGATTTACTTTGCCGTAATGTTTGTCATTTCATTTTTCGCCGGGAAACTTGCGGGTGCCGATTATAGCCGCAATACAGCACAAGCATTCACAGCCACAGGAAATAATTTCGAACTCGCCATTGCAGTATCCATTGGTATTTTTGGCATCCATAGCGGACAAGCATTTGCCGGTGTTATTGGACCGCTGGTTGAAGTACCTGCACTGCTGGCATTAGTCAAATTGGCGGAAGTTTTTAAGAAGAAATTTTATTTTTAGTTTGATGATTTGGTAATTCTTGCCTTGAGCTTGTCGAAAGGTGATGATTTTTGTTTCGAAGTAAAAAAATGACTCTGCACCCATTAGTGAAAAGTGATCAGTAATCAGTGATTAGTATTCAGTAATCAGTGAATAGTGAATAGTAAACAGTAACGAGTACTCAGTTATAAGTATCATTATTTTGTAGACACTATTCAATATTTAGTTCTTTACAGAATTTAATTTATCATCTAACCAATTTCCCTACTGAGCAGAAAAAATCCTTAATCCTTGATAAGGCGGATCAGAGATCCGCATATTTCAGTTGTCAGGATCAGAGATCCCTCCGGCCATCCTTAATCCTTAATCCTTAATCCTTGATAAGGCTGATCAAAGATCCGCATATTTCATTTGTCAGGATCAGAGATCCCTCCGGCCATCCATAATACTTAATGTTTAATTCTTAATCCCATTGAATATTGATTAGCAAGAATGGAATAATGAAAAATGACATTTTGATTGAACATTAAATTTATTTCTGTGCAAAATGCAATCTATCATCTATAATTTATCATTTATCATTTTAACGAATTATTTTCTGAGCAGCCCTTCATCTATCATTTATCATCTATAATTTATCATTCCATTTGGCTGCTTGCTCTCAGGAGGCGATCATTTATGGCTTTACAAAGTCCATGATCGGGGAAGGGAATGGCGCAAATGAAATCGAAATCTGATTTATCTAGTTCTCGTAATGTTGAAAATA
>CAUJFJ010000226.1 GCA_963169675.1 Bacteroidota bacterium | reverse complement strand
ACTTGCGTTGTATTTTTTAATTTGCTGCACATAAGCAGGCTCTTTGAATTCACGCGTATAAATTGGAGCACCGCCACCAAGTACCAATTCATCGGCCGGAACATCGGCAATTTTCTCACCATTCATCATAAAATGCAAACGGTCGCCTGATGTCACTTCGCCAATTTGTGTACAGTTCAGATCCCACTTATCAAAAACTGCCTGTACTTGTTCTTCAAATCCTTTCTTAGCAACTACCAGCATACGTTCCTGAGATTCCGAAAGCAGAATCTCCCACCCTTCCATATTTTTTTGGCGGGTTGGAACTTTATCGAGATAGATTACCATCCCATGCTTGCCTTTCGCCGACATTTCAGAAGTTGAACAGATTATACCTGCAGCACCCATATCCTGCATGCCTACAACTCCACCTGTTGCTATAACTTCCAAAGTAGCTTCGAGCAGTAATTTTTCCTGAAATGGATCACCCACCTGAACAGCCGGCAAATCCTCATGCGAATCATCGTGCAAATCTCCGGAAGCAAAGGTTGCTCCGTGAATACCATCTTTACCGGTTGCAGAACCTACTATAAACACCGGATTTCCAACACCTTCGGAAATAGCACTCACCGTTTTACCGGCCTCGACTATACCAACAGACATGGCATTCACCAATATGTTAACATTATAACATTCATCGAAAAATACTTCGCCGCCGACTGTAGGAACACCAAAAGCATTTCCGTAATCACCAATCCCTTTGACCACACCTTTCATGAGCCATTTGGTTCGGTCGGAATCGATAGATCCAAAGCGCAATGAATTCAATTGTGCTATTGGCCTCGCACCCATTGTAAAAATATCACGGTTGATTCCACCAACACCGGTTGCAGCACCCTGATATGGCTCAATAGCTGATGGATGATTGTGCGATTCAATTTTGAATGCACATGCCAGACCATCGCCAATAGCAACCAATCCGGCATTTTCTTCACCAGCTTTGGCAAGCATATGTGGTCCTTCTTTTGGAAGTGTTTTTAACCAGGTAATGGAATTTTTGTAGGAACAGTGCTCCGACCACATAACAGAAAATATACTCAATTCAGTAAAATTGGGTGTTCTGCCCAAAATTTGTCTGATTTTTTCAAATTCTTCAGGTAAAAGACCAAGTTTCCTTGCGGTTTCAAGTGTTACAACACCCGCTTCGGCGGTATTATTCATTGTATTTAAGGATTATTTTCGGTTATTTGCATGCAAAAGTAAATATAATTCCGCATCCGGTTACCGGTTCGCTAACACTGTTCATTAATTCATTTCATGCCTGCTATTAAGTGGAAATTCTACTTGTTATTGCCTATTCATCTTTGTTTGTTTTCCTGATCGGGAAATTAAATTTCTTCAAAATTGAAGGCATTCCTGTTCAGTGGATTAAAGGCGGCTTGATTTTGAAAATTGTCGCGGGAGCAGGCGTTGGATTTGTCTACACCTATTACTACACAGACCGCTTGACAGCAGATACTTTTAAATTTTTTGACGATAGCAGGATATTATTTAATCTGTTTTTTACTGATCCATCTACTTTTTTCAGCCTCTTCACCGGTATAGGTTCGCAAACTCCTGAGGCCATTACGGTTACAAATCAAATGACCAATTGGTATGACACCTTTAGTCCGTTTAATGATAACCGGACCATGATCCGGTTAAATACCATCCTTAGGTTTCTATCGTCAGGTTATTATTATGTACACGTTGTTTTTATTTGTTTTCTTTCCCTTGCGGGGATGGTTGCAATTACTAAAGTTATATCCAGAGAATTTCCACAACATTCCAGACCGGTATTTTTAGTGTTTTTGTTGATGCCATCTGTATTGTTTTGGGGTTCAGGCCTTTTGAAAGATGCTTTGGTATTCTTTTCTTTAGGATTCACACTCTACACATTTGATAAAATCATTGCAGACAAAAAGACAAATTTGAAATGGCTGGCTCTTTTCCTTGGGTCACTTTTCCTGCTGATGATCACTAAGTTTCACTCATTTTTGTTGATTCTGCCTGCTTTACCCGCATGGTATCTGGCAAACACAGGCAAATTAAAAGGACATTTTGCGTTTATTTTGACAGGATTGATTTTTTTGAGTCTCATTTACATTACCCAATTACTTATTCCTGAATGGAATATTCCGGAATTGCTGGCCAGAAAACAGGCTTCGTTTATTGAACTGGGAAAAAATTCCGGAGCAGCATCCTACATTGAAATTCCGGTGATCAAACCCGACTTCTTCCACATTTTAATAATGGCGCCGCTGGGATTTGTCACTAGTCTGGTCAGACCATTTATAACCGATTCAGGATCAGCCATGATGACTTTATCAGCCATCGAAAACACAGGCATTCTGGTCTTCATTATTTGGACCATATTTAAGGCTAAATGGAGTCTGATCAATAACAAAACATTACCCTGGCTTTGCCTTTATTTTGTGATGAGCTCTTATATGATTATTGGATTAGTTACTCCAATTTTAGGGGCAATTGTCAGATATAAAGCTCAGGCTTTACCATTTTTGATTATCTTTCTGCTTCTCCTTACTTTCGATCACTCTAAAGGCTCATCCGGGAAAGTTAAAAACCGGTAATAATGCAACTTATGGAATGGATTCTCTTAATAGGTTTTACAGCAATTTTCAGTTTTATTATTCTGAAATGGAAATGGTTTGGTGATACTCTGGTGAACCGTTACATTTTTGTGCTTTTGTTTTGTCTGAAAATTGGAGCAGGAATATTCGCGGGTCAGTTATATCAAAACAGATATGGCGGCGGTGATTCATGGACTCTTTTCAATAATTCCAAAATTCTTACCAATAGTGTACGTGAAAGCCCTGCAGATTTCATCAAAATGATAATAGGAGTTCATGATGATGAAGAATTCATGGAAAAATATGGCAGGATACGAGGATGGAATAATATGGACGTGGTGTATAACGATAACAGAACCGTTATCAGGTTGAATGCCATTATCGGCTTGTTCAGTCAGGGTTTTTACAACGTGCATGTGGTATTCTTTGCATTTTTATCGTTTATGGGATTGATGGGCTTGTTTAAAGCGATGCGCCTTCTCACCAACATTGCACCTTTGCTGCTCATTCTGGTAATTTTTCTGATTCCGGGTGTTATGTTCTGGCTTTCTATGGCATCTAAAGAAAGCATATTAATTTTCGCAATGGGGATGTTAATATACCATTGTATACGATTACTTACAGTGAGTAACTCCTTTGGGAATATGGCAGGCATGTTCTTTGCCGGATTTTTATTCATCCATATTAAAGCTTATCTCCTGGTATTCATTACCCCATGTCTTCTGGCATTCACCTGGGTAAAAATGACCAATGATCGTTATGCTCCATTAAAATATTTGCTGATTTATGGCATGGGTATTTTGCTGGTATTCAACATTGATTTAATTCTTCCTGAATTTAATCCTGCAAATATTCTGGCAATGAAACGTCAGAATTTTGAAGCATTTGCAGATGCATTTCCAAAAGATATGGGAAGCTATATTGGATTACCGGAATTTTCTCCTGAATGGTCGAGTATATTTACTACGATACCTGCTGCCTTTTATGCTGTATTAGCACGCCCCTATTTGTGGGAAGCCAATAGTTTTCTGATTGCTGTAGCAGGAATCGAAAATGCAATATTAATGCTATTCTTACTTTACGGAATTATTACCATCAAATGGGATGCAGTTGTCAAAAATCAAAACCTGCTGATGTTCTGTATGTTTTTTACTTTCAGCGTTTTTGTATTGATCGGATTAACAACACCATCGATGGGCGCCATTGTGCGCTATAAAGTTCCGGTTTTACCATTTTTATGCATGATTCCATTACTATTAACTACAAGACCAAACAAATAATTTAATCACTTCTTCCAGTTATGAATTTATTTCGCAAAAAGAGTATTCATGATATCCTTCAGCAAGTTAAAGAAGGTGATGAAAGTGTGCATGGAAAATTAAAAAAACACCTTGGCGTACGCGACCTGACGGCATTTGGAATTGCTGCTATCATAGGCGCCGGTATTTTCAGTACTATCGGAAAAGCAAGCGCCGATGGCGGTCCGGCAGTTATTTTGCTTTTTATTTTTACTGCCCTTGCATGCAGTCTGGCAGCTTTTTGCTATGCTGAATTTTCAAGTATGGTTCCGGTATCCGGTTCTGCTTATACCTACTCTTACGTTTCGTTTGGAGAACTGTTTGCATGGATCATTGGCTGGGCATTGATTATGGAATATGCCATTGGAAATATTGTGGTAGCAATTTCTTGGTCAGGATATTTCTCATCGCTGCTCACTCATTTGCACATACCTGCACTGGGATTTCCGGATGGAATTCATTTACCGGCATGGTCAGGAATCGATTACTTTTCAGCAAAACGTGCATTCGAAAGTGCTGCTGCTAATCCTGCTGATACAGCCATCCTTAATAGCGAAGGTTATCTGGCCTGGATTTCGGCTCCTGTTATTGCAGGAATAAAAATTATTATGGATATCCCTGCTTTAGTGATAAATATCCTGATCACATGGCTGGTATACCGGGGTATTAAAGAAACACGGAATGCCAGTAATATGATGGTGGCAATTAAAGTCAGTGTTGTGATTATGGTTATTGCGTTGGGAATCTCTTATGTCGACACCGACAACTGGACCCCATTTATGCCGGAAGGATT
>CAUJFJ010000225.1 GCA_963169675.1 Bacteroidota bacterium | reverse complement strand
ATTGACGGGATATGATGAAGGGGCTGGAGAAAAATTATCCAATGAATCCATAAACATCACTTCAAAGTTACCAGTACTGCAAACGGACAAAGAATAAAATCCATTCTGATTAGTAAAAGCAATATTTCCGGTGTTGTTCTCGAAAACTTTTCTGTTGGTGAGCGATGGCTCCAGAGTATCATGAACATTATTACTATTAAAATCTACAAATGCTTTGCCTTGAACCAGGTTGCAATTACTTGCAGGTTCATACTCCCAAAAATCATCTTTAAATGCTGGCGATGTGATTGGATCATAAGAGCCACCACCAATGTAACCTTTATTATTAAGCGTGAAATAACTTGTGTTATATCGAGCACTTCCACCAAAATCGGCCACCTGACTCCATGAATCTGTCTGATTATTATATTTATAAAAATCTGTCAGATATGCGCCATCAAATCCAAGTCCTACATAGGCTTCGTTGTTGATCACAAAAGAAGAGCATCCTCTTCTGGCAGTGCCAGGGAAAGGCGCTTTAGCTGTCCATGTATTCAATGCCGGATTGAATTCCCACATGTCGTTGAAATGGACAGGTTGGCTAAAACCATTACACACATAACCCAAACTATCAATTGCAAATGCGGTAGTCGCTTGCCTGTTACCACCCGGGAAATCAGCCATCTGAACCCAGCTATCAGTAGCAGGTGTATATTGCCAGCAATCATTAAAAAGTGCCCCATTCCATCCTCCTACTACATAACCAGAATTTCCAATAGTAAACCAGGAACTGGAATACCGTGCACCACCCGGGAACGTAGCTTTTTGGATCCAGATATTTGTTGAAGGATCATATTCATAAAACTGATTTTTATATTGCAAATCAAATCCTAAACCAACATATGCTTTATCATTAATTACAAAAGAAGCCTGGTTGCCCATGTTTCCAGCAGGGTAGCTAGCTTTTTGAACCCAAACATTGGTTACAGGATCAAATTCCCAGAAATCACTTTTAAATGAAGTCAATGCGGTTCTTCCACCACCTACATAACCTTTAGCACCAATGGAAAAGCTAAATGGCATATCACATGAGCCACCACTTAAAATACTGATTTGATTCCAGGTTCCGGTTGCTGCGCAAGTAATTGATAAAACAACAAAAAGCGCTAAAATGTATAAATGCCTCATTTTCAATAAATTAAATGATCATGTAAAGATAAATGACTTTAAAAATAAGAAAAACAATTGAGATACAATAATTTAAAAAAAAACCGAATAGCTGGAAGTGGCATCCAGGTATAAAATCAGCTGATTAAATCATGTTAGTATAAATTACTTAATCCAATTCATAAGACATGAAAGTCGCCATACCAATGAAGCTTTAGAATTATCCCCTTGATTATAATCATTCAAAATCTGATTGGCTTTGCTTGAATTTATAAACTCCGGCCAATTCCTATTAGCTTCAATCAAATGTTTCAAGGGGCCACGAAGCCATTTACTTTCACCGGGAGTTACAAACCCCTTTTTATCTTTCCGGGCATAAATAGCTTCCGGAAGAATTGGCTTTAGAGCCTCACGAAGAATATACTTGGTATCTTGTTGTTTAATCTTGTCCTCATCCGCCAATGTAAAGGCAAATTCAACCAATCTGTGATCCAAAAATGGAACCCTGGACTCAACTGAAAAAGCCATCGAATTCCTGTCTTCATACTGAAGCAAAGAAGGCAGTCTGGTTGTAAAAAGTAAATGATACAGGAAATTGTCAAGTTTAGAACCGGGAATATTATCAAGTTGAAATGCAGGTTCGTTTATGTCTTCATTAACCAAAAAAGGATAATACTTTCTAAATTCAAAATCATATAAAAATTGTTCCGGCTTTAGCGTAGAAAGTAACGATTTACCAAAATGCGAGATAGTTTTACTTCCTGAATTACCGATTCGCTTGTTAACTGCTAATGTTTCAGAAATAGCATCACCTAACTTTGCTTTTTGAAGCATCCCTCCTATTAATCGGTAAAAAGAGTGCATATAACCGGCAAGGTATTCATCGGAACCCTGTCCATCCAAAACAACTTTGATTCCAGATTCAGAAATTAATTTCATCAAAAAATACTGAGAAATAAATGATGATCCTGATGATGGAGCATCCAGATGGTACGCAGCCTTATCAAAATGATTTCTTACATCATCATCGGTTGGAGAAAAATAAACCGGATCAACATGTGGGTATTTCTTCAGAACTTCATTAATAAAAGGTCTTTCATCAACATCACCTTTCCCTTCGTAATAGATGCTGAAACTCTTGTATGGTAAACCATCTGAAATTTTCTGAACCATGGCAACAATAGCGCTGCTATCTAGTCCACCACTCAAACAACTACCTACTGTTACATCACTTCTTAAATGTATTTTTATACTATCTGCAAACAGCTCATAAAACCTTGTTTTCTTTTCATCAAAACTTAGGTTAGCATACTTTCCGGTTTGAGGCCTCCAGTATTGTTCCACTTTGACTTTGCCTTCCGAATAAAAAAGATTGCATGCAGCAGGAAGTGCTTTTACAAATTTAAAGTATGTTTCATCATGGTAACCTAACCATCCCATTTGCAATCCACGGGCAACCTGATTAATATTCAGATCATTTTTGAAATGTGGTGATGCTTTGAGTGTTTTTATTTCACTGGCAAAATAAAAAGTATTTCCGGCATGAATATAGTAAAATGGTTTAATACCAAAACGATCGCGACTGACAAAAAGTTCCTTGGTAGTTTTATTATAGATTACAAAAGCCCACATTCCAACAAAATGATTCACACATGCGCTACCCCATTCTTCAAAGGCATGCAATATGACTTCAGAATCGGAATGCGTATGAAACTGGTGACCTTTTTGCTGGAGCTGTTGTTTTATCTCCACATAATTATAAATTTCACCATTATAAACCATAGTGAAATTCTTATAATGCATTGGTTGATTGGCGGCTTCTGACAGGTCAATAATGCTTAGCCTGTTATGTCCTAGAAATATATGGTCATCGTTCCAAATTCCGGTATCATCGGGGCCACGATGGTGCTGAACATGCAGCATCTTTCCCAGCAGCTCCATTTTGTCTGAAGCAGTTGAATTTGGTTCGAAGAAGCCTACTATTCCACACATAATAGTTGAACAATTGCTGAATTAAATTTATTTTGTTTCAGATGTCTTAAACGGAATTTTCTAAAGTTTAATTGTAATAATTGGTTTTGCTATGAGTTTCCATAAAATCATTTTTCCAAGCACATTAACGAGTCATAATTTTTTTTCCATCATTTAAACTAAACCGAATAGGAAGATTATACTGGACATTAACAAATCTGCCATCCTGAATCCCGGGAAACCAGCGGGGCATACCACCAATGACTCGTAATGCTTCCCTATCAATATCATCATCAACTCCGCGTATAATTCTTATATCCTTAACCATTCCATTTTTTGAAATCATAAAAGCTATATAAACTGTACCTGTGACATTGTTCGATTTTGCTTTTTCGGGATATTTTATGTTAAAGCTTAAAAATTGGATTAGGGACTGTTCACCACCTGGAAATGAAGGCATTTGCTCAACTACAAGATGCGTACTATCCCTTAATTCATAAAGCGCAGAATCAACTTCATTAGACCATACCTCATTTCCCTGTGAATCAATAACAATGATGTCTTTGTTTGAATCATACTTTCGTTTGGCTGTAACCTTCGTAGTAAATGCTAATTCCTTAGAAGTCGCAACACTATTCAAACCAAAAAACGTAGTATCAGTATTAGTACATAACTTTAAAAATAACATCCTGGCTTCTGAATCCTCGTGTGCTGTAGCCATAAATATATCATAACAAAATCCTTCCATATTTTCGAGCTTTTTCCTTGCTAGTGCTCTATTAAAAAAAGTATTTGGACTTCTGTCAAAATTCAACGCAAGAGTAAATAAGGAATCCGCACTTTCATAATTTCTAGCATTTAATGAATCAACGCCTTGATTGTAATATATCATTGAATTGGTTCTATTATCTTGACCAAAAGTGACAAACACCTTTAACAGAACCAAAAAAAAGACAATTAAAATACTTTTCATTGCTAAATCAATTAAACTAAAATCATTCTTAACATTTAATGTAAATATTCCAGAATCTTTGATACCGTAAATTCAGCAGCTTTGCCATCTCCAAATACTGGCTTAAAATCGAGCTTTGTATCCGGTTTTTTAAAGTAATAGTAAGCACTTTCAATCGCATTACAATCGGCATCGGCCAATTCAGCGCAACCATTTCGGACTAACTCTACCCAGGGAGTTTCACTTTGAAGGATGATACATGGTTTTTCGAAGTAGTAAGCTTCTTTTTGCACGCCACCGGAATCAGTAATTACCATATCACAATTTGCTTCCAAAGCAATCATGTCAAGGTATGAGGCAGGTGGAATAATCTTAATATTTTCAACTTCTGTCAGACGATCGCGAAGGCCGGGAACCGTGTCCAGCATTTTTTGAGTTCTTGGATGCAGGGGAAGTACAAATTTAGCTCCGGCTGCATGAACAAGTGCATCCAGGCTTTTAAAAATACTAAACAACCGGTTCGGATCATCGGTATTATTGTTACGATGAATGGTAACCAGTGAATAACTGTTGGCTTTCAAATTATGTAAATCGAGAATGTTAGATTCTTTCAGTGCTACATCCTTAAAGTATAAACTGTTATCATACATAATATCCCCACATGGAATAACTTTCGGATTATCGACATGGTATGGTGCCATATTATCCTTTCTAAAACCTTCATTATACAAATTGGCAGCACCTGTCAATGTTGGCGTAAACAGGAGTGTACTTACATGATCACACATAATCCTGTTAATTTCTTCAGGGACCTGTTTGGTAAATGATCGCATGCCTGCCTCAATATGAACGATGGGTATCAATAGTTTGGATGCTGCTACAGCTCCTGCCAGTGTCGAATTAGTGTCACCATATAAAATTATGCAATTTGGTTTTTCACTAATCAGAATTTCTTCAATTCCTGAAATCATACGGGCAGTTTGCACTCCATGATTTCCAGATCCTACTTTAAGGTTATAATTTTCGTGAGGTATATTTAACTGCGAGAAAAAAACTTCCGACATTTCAGGGTCGTAATGTTGACCGGTATGGACAATTATCTCGGTCACATTATCACTAAATTTCGATCTAATAGCCCGGCTAATAGCAGCAGCTTTTATAAACTGCGGTCGGGCGCCTATTACTGTTACAATTTTAAGCATGAGAAATAGTATCTAACAAATTACTCAATTGGCGTGTTAATTCTAGTCGGGACCATTTGTCAACCGATATGATGTTCCTGTTTAATGTCCCTGACATGTACATGCTATACATTTCAGTCAGGTGTTTTTTAATTCCGTTGACATCTTTGAAATCAAAACAAACTCCTGATCCACTTTCCTTCAAAATTGCTGCAGCATCTCCATCAACTGGTCCGATAGCCAGAATCGGTCTGCCGCTGGCCATATATTCAAACAGTTTACCGGTGAGAATTCCCTTTGAATTGGGAGTATCATTCAACACCAATAAAAGTATGCTTGCATTCATTTGTTCGAGCACAACTTTATCATGAGATAAATAATCGACATAATCAGTCACATCTTCAAGATCATGATCTGCAATGGCTTTTTTTACGGAAATATCGACTTTACCTGTCAACCGAAGCCGGAGATGTTGTTTCAGTTCATCCTTATTATTTCCCAGGCTATTAATTGCCTCCCATAATGCCAACGGATTTCTTGTTCTCACCAGGGTTCCTACATGAGCAATTACAAAATCTTTGTTTGTACTAATTTGTTGGACAGGAAAATCGGTGGTATCAAATCCATTAGTAATAACATGAATTTTTCTGTTAAACTGCGATTCAAATTCCTGTTTCATGGTATTCCCAACTACTATTACTTCATCAGCTTTAGTTACTACATCCTTTTCCATTTGGTGATGCAATTTATCAGCAGAAGCTGAAAGCATCAGGTCTTTGTAGTAATCGATATTAGTCCACGGATCACGAAAATCGGCTACCCATTTTATTCCTGTTTGCTGAGTAACTTTCAAGGCAATCATATGCATACTGTGTGGTGGTCCGGTGGAGACGATCACATCAACAGGATTAGCTTTAAGGTAATCGAGTAGAAATTTCACAGATGGTTTAATCCAATAGCGACGAGCATCTGGAATAAAAAGATTGCCTCTGATCCATACAGCAATTTTTTCTGCAAATCCCGGCTTTTTCTTCTCGGTAAGAAAACCGGTGTTAATTTTTTCTGATTTTCCGGCACCGACAAATTTCTTGTACCATTCATAAGGCTCCCAAATTGGAGTTTTGAGAATAGTAATATCTTGTGGAATATCTTTTAACAGAGAATGGTCAATTACCGGCATCTCTCCATTTTCTGGAGTATAAATGATAGGGTTCCATCCAAACTGAGGGAGATATTTAACAAACTTAAGCCAACGCTGAACACCAGCTCCACCGGCGGGAGGCCAGTAATAGGTAATGATCAGTACTTTTTTGGGGTTCACGATGCTGAGCGCTTATCATTAGAACCTGAATTGCGTAATTCCATAAATACACCACCGGCAAAAACCAGTAATAATATAATGGATCCTGCAAGGGCAATTTTTTCTCCGTTATAATAAGTCTTGGGTTCAAATTTAAATTCAAGGGTATGATTTCCTGCCGGAATTTTCATTGCCCTAAGCACATAATTAGCTCGTAAATGTGGAACAGGCTTACCATCAAGATAAGCGTTCCAACCTTTATCGTAATAAATTTCTGAAAACACTGCCAGTTGATCGCTTTGCAATTTAGTGGTGTAGGTAAGATGATTTGCCTTATAGGAAGTCAGTTTAATGTTTGCTGTAGAATCAAACTGCGGGGTAAATCCTGCGACCTGATCTTTAAATCTTACATCAATAATTGCTGTTTGCGAAGGAACGAAATCAGAAAGCGCGGTAATTTCAGAATCGGCATTTGCTACCAGTTTATATTCTTTAACAAACCATGCTGCACCTAATGCACCGGGATTCCTTTGAGGCATTGGGCGATTAGTTTCGCGATCAGGAACAATAAAATAACGGGTATTGAGCATGTCGAGGACAGCCATGTTATTTCTGCTTATCTGATATTCTATGAGCTCCTGATATCTTTTCAATTTTGCTCCGTGGTAACCACCAATAGAATTATGAAAATAGGAAGTACCGGCATCATTGAAAGTACTAACCGACATGTTCATCACTCTGTAACCGGGTTCTTTATCTTGCATTATTGCAAGATCAGCATCTGATGGCTGGAAAGGTTGTTTCGCTTTAGAAGCTGAAACAAAATTATCTGAATCCAAATAGCGTTTGTCGACTACCCAAAGATCAACCAAAATAAATCCTGCAAGCAACCAAACTGCCATTTGCTGTTTGATGGTGCCTTTGACAGTGAAATATAGCACCCCAAATGCTGCCGCAATAAAAAACAAAGATCTGAAGGCATCCATACGCAAAGCAGACTGTCTGTCTTTCATGAGTGCTTCCAACAACCATGGATAATCTTTATAATTAGCGTCACCGGTTGAACTAAAATTACCTGCAAGTGATGGGACAATAAAATAAATTAAGCAAATACCTCCAGTAATATAAAAAGAGTAAAGCAAAGCTTTGTTCTTTTCGGCAGGAAGAACTTTACCATCAAACAATTTCGCAAGCGCCAGAATTCCCAGCAAAGGGACTGTAAATGCGAGTAAGGAGAGGATGATAGTTACAGCACGGAACTTGTTATATCCAGGAAAATGATGGAAGAAAAATTCATTGAATCCCATGAAATTTTTTCCCCATGAAAGCATGATAAATAAAATTGTGGTAATAACAAGCCACCATTTATATTCCCCTTTTACCAGAAACAATCCAACTACAAAAAGAAAAATCATAATTGCACCCAAGTAGGTTGGACCGGCAGTAACCGACTGTTCTCCCCAATACATAGGAGCATTTTGAGTGAATCGTTTGGCATTAGCAGCATTTCCATTATCAGCCAATGCCTGATAGGTTGCTGAATTAGGACCAAGCTCTGAAGTGCTCGAACCACCGTAGAAATCTGGTATTAACAGTGTCATTGTCTCGTAAATCCCATAGCTCCAGCTGAAGGCATAGTCCATATCGAGACCGGTACTCACACTTTTTTCAGTAAGTTCAGATGGTCCGCGGGTAGTATCTTTCCCATATTCATAAGTAAGCATCAAGCCAGTTATGTTAGGCAGAATTGCCAGGACTGCAGCAATCATCAAAACAGCTGCGGTCTTAGCAAAATCGGGCAGCATTTTTTCTTTTACTGCTACGACCAATTTAACCAGCATCCACAATCCGATAGCAATAGCCAGATAATAGGTTATTTGTAAATGGTTCGCATAAATTTGTAAGGCCAGTGCCATAGCAGTAATTGCACCACCCAGCAGGTATTTCTTGTTAAATGCAAAAACAATTCCGGCGATGACCAGCGGAACCAAAGCAATTGAATGTACTTTGGAATTATGACCGGCCATTACAATAATCAAATTATATGATGAAAAGGCAAAAGCAAGAGCTCCTGCAAATGCCATTTTAAAATCGATTTTCATTGATAAAAGCAGCAGATAAAACCCTATCAACGCAACAAAAATGTATGCCACTGGAACAGGTAAGCCTAAAAACAGCACATCATTCACATACTTAATCAAATTGGCAGGATAGAGAACCGAAATCTGATAAGCCGGCATACCTCCGAACATCGAACGGGTCCACAGAGGTTCTTCATTGTATTTCTCACGAAAATCAACGATCTCCTTCGACATTCCTTCCCATTGAGCAATATCATGCTGTTCAATTACCTTACCTTCCAACACCGGAAAAAAGTAAGCGAGAGAAATAGCAACGAATGCGAGCACCACTAACAAGTGTGGCAATAATTTCTTGAAATCAATATTCATACTTTACCGGTTTAGGTGGATACTACAGGATTGAAAATTACAGAAAATATTACAATTTCAGGATTGAAATGAATTTGGCAACATTCGCCAACTACTTAACCTCTTCATAATCAACATATTCGCCACCGTTGCCGGAATTTCCGGATTTAGGTTTTTGGGTTTGTTGAACCGAAATATGTCCTTCAGGTACTTCTTGTTGTGACTGACCGGGATAGCGCTTTTTCATTTCGTTTTCCATTTTCTGATTCAGGTTATTGAAAGTGGAAACAACAAATAATCTGGCGAACATCCGTAGCGCAAAAAAAATCAGAACAAGAACAATCAGAAATTTAAGCATGACCGATAGTTAAAATTTTATATACAGTTACTTACTCAGGTACATCGATTTCTCTTTGTACAAATGTCTGAAATAAGGATCTTCTAAAGAATCGATAAACCTAATTGCTTCACCGGTTGATTTCATTTCAGGACCCAATTCTTTATTCACATTTGGGAACTTATCAAATGAAAAAACAGGTTCTTTTATTGCATAGCCGAACTGCCTTGGCTCAATTTTAAAATCGGAAAGCTTATGAGTACCCAACATAACTTTGGTTGCAATGTTGATGTAAGGCACCAGGTGGGCTTTTGCAATAAAAGGAACAGTACGCGATGCCCTTGGATTAGCTTCAATTACATAGACTTTTTCTTTTTTAATCGCATACTGGATATTCAACAATCCTCGAATATTTAGTGCCAGAGCAATTTTCCGGGCATATTCACGCATTTGATTCAATACATGATCAGAAAGATTGAAGGGTGGCAATACTGCAAATGAATCTCCTGAATGAATTCCGGCAGGTTCAATGTGTTCCATCAGACCAATGAACTGAATAGCCTCGCCATCACAAATAACATCTGCTTCAGCTTCTTCAGCTCTGTCGAGGAAGTGATCGATCAATACTCTGTTACCAGGTAAATTTTTCAGCAGTTTAATGACGGCATTTTCCAGCTCTTCATCATTAATAACTATGCTCATACCTTGTCCGCCTAACACGTAAGATGGTCTTACCAAAACCGGATAACCTACCTGGTTGGCAACTACGAGTGCTTCTTCAGCAGATTCAGCAACGCCATACAAAGGATAAGGAATATCTAAATTTTTAAGCAGATCACTGAATCTTCCGCGGTCTTCAGCGAGATCCATATCTTCGAAAGAGGTACCAATAATTTTAATCCCTTTTTCATGCAGCCTTTCAGATAACTTCAATGCAGTTTGTCCACCCAGTTGAACAATTACACCTTCGGGTTTTTCGAACTCTATTAATTCATAGATATGTTCCCAGAAAACAGGTTCAAAATATAGTTTATCAGCGATATCAAAATCGGTTGAAACAGTTTCCGGATTACAATTCACCATGATTGCTTCAAAACCTGCTTCCTTAGCAGCAAGTACACCGTGTACGCATGCATAATCGAACTCAATCCCCTGCCCTATTCTGTTGGGACCGGAACCAAGTACAATAATTTTCTTTTTATCACTTCTTACAGATTCATTACTAAGAACGGTTTTACCATCTGCTGCTGTATACCCATTTTCGAAAGTTGAATAAAAATATGGAGTTTTAGACGGGAATTCAGCTGCGCATGTATCAACTGTTTTGTACACCCGGTGAATGCCAAGTTCTTTTCTTCTGGCATAGACTTCATCTTCGGTAACATTACTGAGAACATAAGCTATTTGGGAATCTGAGTAGCCTTTTTGTTTCAACTCCATGAAAAAATCGGCAGGCAGATTTTGAAGATTGTATCGTTTGAGTTCCTGTTCCATGAGCACCAATTGTTGAATCTCATGTAAGAACCACTTATCAATTTTAGTGATATTGAAAATCGATTGAATAGGAACACCAAGTTTTAATGCTGCTTTGACATGAAAAAGACGATCCCAGGAAGCATGCTCTAAATTATAAACGATATCATCGAGTTTGGTTGATCCGGTTCCATCGGCGCCTAAACCTGATTTATTTATTTCAAGTGACTGACAAGCTTTCTGGAGGGCTTCGATAAAACTTCTTCCGATTCCCATGGCTTCCCCAACCGATTTCATTTGTAATCCCAAAGTACGATCTGCACCGGGGAATTTATCAAAATTCCAGCGAGGTATTTTTACAATTACATAATCGAGTGTAGGCTCAAAGAATGCAGAAGTAGAACCTGTTACCTGATTCTGAAGCTCATCCAAATTATAACCAATTGCCATTTTAGCAGCAATTTTAGCAATAGGATAACCGGTTGCTTTAGAAGCAAGCGCAGATGAACGCGATACACGGGGATTAATCTCAACTGCTATTATACTTTCATCTTCAGGATTAACAGCAAACTGAACATTGCAACCTCCGGCAAATTCACCAATGGCACGCATCATTTTGATTGCCAGATTTCGCATGTGCTGGAACGTTTTATCGCTCAGAGTCATGGCGGGAGCTACGGTAATTGAATCACCTGTATGAATTCCCATCGGATCAAAATTTTCGATCGAACAAATAATGATCACATTGTCTTTATTGTCGCGAAGTAATTCCAACTCATATTCTTTCCAACCAAAAACAGCTTTTTCGATCAATACCTCATGTATTGGAGATGCCTGCAATCCACGCATGAGTTTATCTTCAAATTCTTCCTTCTTAAATACAAAACCTGCCCCGGTACCACCGAGCGTGTAAGAAGGGCGAATCACCAATGGATATCCAAGGTTTTGTGCGATTTCTTTTCCTTCAAGAAAGGAATTGGCAACTTTGGAAGGAGCAACACCAACGCCAATATCAATCATCAACTGACGAAAAGCTTCTCTGTTTTCAGTTGTTTCAATTGCTTCAATATTAACACCGATAATCCGGACACCATATTTTTTCCAAATTCCTCTTTCATCAGCTTCCTTACATAAGTTCAATGCAGTTTGGCCTCCCATGGTTGGAAGCACAGCATCAATTTTTCTTTCTTCCAGAATCTGAATCAATGATTCGGTATTCAAGGGCAACAGATAAACATTATCTGCAGTTACCTTGTCGGTCATGATCGTGGCCGGATTGGAATTTATCAGTGATACTTCAATTCCTTCTTCTTTCAAAGAACGGGCGGCCTGAGAACCGCTGTAATCAAATTCACAGGCTTGTCCAATAATAATGGGACCGCTTCCGATAATTAAAACTGACTTAATGGATGAATCTTTCGGCATTGCAAGGTGCTGATTTAAGTGAAAATTCCGGCCTGGGATGGCTGTCTTTCGACCAGGGTCATCCAGCCCCGGAAACGGCTGCAAAGCTACCAATAATAAACCGATTACTTTAATATTGTTAGTAAATAAGCAAGAATTCCAGGCAATTGATAATCAATCTGTTAAATATAAAAACTAAAATCGATTCAATTTCGGTATCCAACATCGAATGAATGAGAACAGATGTCCTTATTTCGAAAGAAAATGATTGGGTATTGCAATGTCACTTAAAATGCTGAATCTTTAGGATAGCTTTGCGGTTAAATTACCTTCTGAAAATTGAGTCACTTCAGCCTACATTTAACTGATATCCACTGGAACTACCAAAGGTTTGGAAAGGGGCCGGAACTGCTGATTGCTTTTCATGGTTTTAACCGGACTTCTGATGATTTTCATGCATTTGAAAAGCATTTAGGCAATTGTTACACTTTGATAGCAGTTGATCTGATGTTTCATGGCAAAACACACCTGGCCAACAGTTTTTCGGAAAAAGGCATTCTGTTTACCAAAGAAAATTTGACAGAATTGATAACCGCAATTTTGCAGAAAGAAAACAAAAAGCGTTTTTCTGTGATGGGATACAGCTTTGGTGGAAGGCTTGCTATGAATTGCATTCAGCTATTTCCTGAGAAAACGGACAGCATAATATTAATTGCCTCCGATGCATTAAGATGGAATCCGGGATATTATTTCGCTACTAAAACCTTCTTAGGGAAGTCCATTTTCCGTTTGATGACAAATAACCCGGAATTTGTTGTTTCCATTCTTGGTGTTTTAAGTGCAATCAGATTAATACATCCAAAGGTTTTTGAATTTTATAAGAGCCAACTATCCTTTCAACCTGTCCGGCACAAAATTTATGAGGTTTGGATGGCTCACCGAAATATGGTTCCGGATATTTCGATACTGGAGAAAAACATTAATAAGTTCCAAATTCCGGCACTCTTCATTTTTGGTGCTTATGATCGTATTATTCCATCGAAAACCGGAAGGAAGCTTATCAGAGGACTGAATAAAAATGCGCGATTAGTCATCCTTGATGCAGGACATCGTGTGCTGGAGAAAAGCCAGGAAATCAGTGACGAAATAAGAAAGTGTTTAAAATAAAAAAGCCGGCAAGAACATTCTTGCCGGCTTTTTTATTCATTTACACAATCCTATAATCGGATCAGTTTTTTAGTTGCAGCAATTTTGTTATCTGAGAAAATTGTTATCAGATAAGAACCTGATTGCAATTTATCGAGTGGCATGGTAAAGGTAGTGTTACTGAATACCGGATTGGCGATTTGTGCAACTATTCTACCTGCCAGATCCGTTATCACAAGAGAAGAAATTTCAAGCTCTGATCCTGTTTTAATGGTAATTTGATCACCTGCAGGATTCGGATAGAACATGAAATCATTAGCTTCAAGTTCATCTATTCCAACACCCGTGCAATTGATTTGAGCTGATATTGTTTTTACACATATGCCGTTATCAACCAAGAATTCCAGATTAATGAATCCTGTGCTTCCTACACAAGAAAAAGTATCGCCAGCAATCGGAGTTCCTCCATTGACACTGTGTGAAACGGTATAGGTAACTAAACCTGTCATTGGACAAGTGGTCATGTCCAACACTGCCTGATTCGTACCCACGTTTACAATTGCACATGATGAAACATCCTGAAACACACTATTTATGATAGCATTAGAGGTATCATCAGTACATTGGGTTGGAAATACCTGAATACTGAAGTGAACGATTTCAGAGGTAGGTGCCAACGAAAAGAAAATAGTGAAATTAAGAGTTCCGATATCGGGAGTTCCCGGATCAGGAATAAATTGATTTGGGAAACCGGCTGCGATCAAATCAGGAACCGATTGTGCTCCTATCTGATTGAAAAACTCATCATAGAACACTGCATTAAATCCGATTCGGGTTGAAGGATCGTTGGTGAAGTCAACTGGAACTGAATAAATTACTGAATCGAATGCACAAATTGAATCGGCAGAAGCAAATGTTAGTGGTCCGGTAATTACTGCACAATTAGCGGCAACGGGACCATTCCAGCGGAACATTGGGGCATTCAACTCATTGGATCCGGTCCAGCCAATTTCTGCTGCGGTAAATTCGATATCCGAATGAATTAAATTATCAGCAGATACCCATGTATCGCCATCATCTAAAGTAAATGCTGTACCACCGCCGGCTTGTGGTGATGAAAGAAAATAAGTAGCAGCAGTACCCGGAACATACGAAAGCACTTTGGTTAGAATGTTAGCAGTATTTGTCGCAACTAAACTCCAGGTTGCACCGCCGTCAGTAGTACGAATGATATCAGATAGTGCTGATGCAGGACTTCCATTAGTAGCAATTCCATTTAGTGCATCTTTGAATGCAATATCTCCAATATAGGAACCTGTGTAAGGGGTTGAAAAAGCAGCCCAGTTTAAGCCACGATCGGTGGTTTTATAAATTCTTCCAAGATTAGTTCCAAACCATAGTGTACTGTCGCCATGGGCAGTATAAACACTGGTGACACCAAACTCACCGGTAAGTTGTGTAGCAATATTTGCCTGAGGAGTTCTGATCCAATTATCACCACCATCTGTAGTAGTATAAATTTCAAAATATCCGGCATTAGGATCACCCATACAAATTCCATTGTTGGCATCAAAAAAGTAAACGATGTTAGGGAAACCCGCAGGGGCTGCAAAGGCTGCAGTCGTCTGCCAGGTCCAGTTCACACCGCCGTCGGTAGTTTTCATAATTTTTCCACCACCTGCTGTACCGTTAAACATAGCTGCCCATGCAGTATCTGCGTTCAATCCATAAATTCCGGAAGGACTCAACCCGACTGCATTATTAATTGGACCTGCAATCCATAAATTTCCACCATCAATAGTCTTTGTAAACTCCTGCACAGGTGTCGATTGGTTGGCGGGATCGGCAGCAATTGCCCATACTACACTGGTATCGACCGCATCAATAAATTGTGCATAGCGGTTTGCTGATAAATTAGATGGTTGCGCGACCCATTGAGCCATGCCAGCCATTGAAATAACACTGAGAAGTGCTGTATTCAGAATGAGTTTTTTCATGAAAGTGTTTTTAGATTGTTTCATAATGGGTAGGTAAATGTAGCAGAAAAATCAGAAATCGAAAACCTGTAGACTAAAGATTGTAAAATAGGAGCAATCAGATTGCAGCACCTATACACCTAAATTCATCTAAAATGCTTATTATCAAATAATTAAAAAACTAATTATTTTGAATTGGCGCAAAAAAAAAGCCACCTAATGGGTAGCTTTATATTTTATTGGAGATGGATTAAGAATTTCTTCTCAATGAATCTTCATCAGATACGGTTAGTTTGTGACGACCTTTAGCTCTTCTTGCGGCTAATACACGGCGACCATTGGCACTTGACATTCTTTGACGGAATCCGTGCTTATTTTTTCTTTTCCTTACGGAAGGCTGATACGTTCTTTGCATAACAATTCTCTTATACGGGAGTGCAAAAATACTGAAATAATTGAATCACAAAAGGAAATTTACTAATTTTATTTAATTATACTGATAATCAAATGATTAGAAATACAATTTTTTTTGTCATGAAGAAATCCTCACTAAAATAGTTCGAAACTGGCAATATTTCGGTGAGTCCTTTGAATGGTTGAAGTTCCTCATCCAGATCCCCGCCTTTCAGGCAAATAATACCGTTTGGCATAGCATGTTGTTGTTTTCTCGCTATTTTGAGTCTGCTCCATTTATAAAGGTCATGTAATGGCGCAGTTGCCCGGGAGACTACGTAATCGAATTGACCGGTAATATTTTCGGCGCGCTCGCACATAGCCTTTGCATTGGATAACTCAAGACGCTGGATAACATCTTCCACCACCCTGATCTTTTTTCCTATGGAATCGACTAGGGTAAATGATGTTTCGGGAAACATTATTGCCAGTGGGATACCTGGAAAGCCACCACCGGTTCCAATATCCAGAACTTGTGCTCCGGGTTTAAAGCTAATAAACTTGGCAATGGCGAGGGAATGCAACAAATGCCTTTCGTAAAGATGGCTGATATCGTTTCTGGAAATCAGATTTACTTTAGCATTCCACTCTTCATATAGTGGACCAAGATTAATGAGTTGCTGCCTGGCTTTTGGAGTCAGGTTAGGAAAATATTTATCGATCAAAGTAATATCATTCATAAAAAGAAACTGCCCTTCGGAGGGCAGTTATTTATTATAATTTGTGTTCAGAATTTTTCATGATTTGATATAGAAATTCTCTGGCGCGGAACAGTTGTGCTTTCACCGTTCCGAGAGGCAATTGAAGTTCATCGGCGATTTCTTCATAAGAACGTTCCTGAAAATAACGGAGTTCCACTAATTTTTTATAGCGGGGTTTCAGTCTTTCCACAACATCCCGCATCATCATCACCTTTTGCTTCTTCATCATATTCTCCTCAGGATCGGGCTGATTCGATTTGATATCGATCGTCAGTTCACCACCGTCATCTGTTTCAAGACCTTTATCAATAGAGAATGTTTGTTTTCTCTTCTTACGTATAAAGTCGATGCAATTATTCGTTGCGATTTTGAACAGCCAGGTACTGAAAGCGTAATCGGGAGTATATTGCTTTATATTTTTGAATGCTTTTCCAAACGCTTCAATAGTAAGATCATCTGCATCATCCCGATTGTTTACCATTTTCAGCAACATAAAGTAAATTGAATCTTTATAACGGGACATCAGCTCAGCATATGCTTTCTGATCACCGCTATCGATGGCATTGCGAACCAACTGATAATCTTTGAGCGCTTTATCGCTCAAATTCGGATTTATCTTTGAAGGAACCGATTCGTCACTGGTAGTAGTATCCTGATTTATTTCCATGTTTTATCTTTAATCAAAAGGTTGGCGACCGCAAGGGCCGGATATATAAGTACAATCGCAAGATCGAATATGGGAATCATCCAAATGATATCCATCTCTCCCAGCCTCTTCATACAATTGCCAAAAATAATCAATTGTACGAACAAACGAAGCAACCAGGCTCCAAGTATGACTTCCCACTGATAACCAGTTACTAAGAGTAAAATTAGTGCCGCATAAAAGGCAAACATGGAGAAAAAGAACGTACCGATCATGAATTTATGTCCCGATTTATACATTTTACCGGTGCTCATGTGTCTTTTTTTCTGACTAAACCATCCCGACCAGCTACTTCTGGGTTCGGAAACTGTAAACGAAAACGGATGTAATTCAACCCGGGTATTTTTTGAAGTAGCTGTTTCATTGATGAATAAATCATCGTCACCCGACATCACATGGTTGTGACTTGCAAAGCCTTTATTTTTAAAAAAGAGTTCTTTTCGGTAGGAAAGGTTTCGCCCTACACCCATGTATGGGTTTCCACCCAGTGCACTTGATAAGTACTGAACGGCATTAAAAACGGTATCCATTCGAACCCATTTGTTCAAAAAGCCGGATACCTTCCGGTAGGCTCCATACCCAACAACGATATCAACACCCTGTTCATAACGCGACACCATATAAGATATCCACTCATCAGAAGCAGGTTTGCAATCGGCATCCGTCATCAATAAATGATCATACTTTGCAGCTTTAATTCCCAATGACAAAGCAAATTTTTTGCCGTGACGGTATTTCTCCTGCTCATTGATGGTCACCACTTTAAGGTGAGGGTACAAAGGTTGAATTTCTTCCAGATAGTTGCTGCTTTCATCCCAGGAGCAATCGTTTACCACGATCACCTGAAACTCAGGATATTTCTGATCCAGAACCGATTGCAGGTTTTCTTTGAGATTTTTAAGTTCGTTTCTGGCGCAAATAATTACCGAAACCGGTAGTTTTTTTGCAGGTACAGAATTCACCTTGGCAAAAGCCAGTCTGCTAAACCGAATTAAGAAATAATAGAGCTGCACTAAAAGCATCACTCCGCCCCCAATAATCCCCCAGGTTTGAATACTATACCAATCCATAATTCACAATTCAGGCAATCACGCAAATCTATGAGGATAAGTAAGGGACATTATTTCTATCTTTGACAAGATATTAACACAAGCAGTTTAATAAACATTTATGAAATTCCGGCTTTTTGCTGAAGACCCGGGAAGTAAGGCCAGAGCGGGCGAAATTATCACCGATCATGGCACCATTCCCACTCCTATTTTTATGCCTGTTGGAACAGCTGGTTCTGTGAAAAGCGTGCATCAACGGGAATTAGTTAATGATATTGATGCCAAAATAATTTTAGGAAACACTTACCACCTCAATCTCAGACCAGGCACTTCCATTTTGCAACAAGCAGGTGGATTACATAAATTTATGGGTTGGGAACGGCCGATTTTGACCGATAGTGGAGGATATCAGGTGTATTCGCTTGCTGCTAACCGAAAAATAAAAGAGGAAGGTGTTCACTTCAGGTCTCACATAGATGGATCGAAACACTTTTTATCGCCTGAAACTTCCATGGAAATACAGCGGGTAATTGGTGCAGATATCATTATGGCATTCGATGAATGCACACCATATCCGTGTGAACACAGAACCGCTAAAAAGTCGATGGAAATGACCCATCGCTGGTTGACCAGATGTTGTGAATATGTTGATAACATGTCGCCGCTTTATGGTCACAGCCAGGCACTTTTTCCAATTGTACAGGGTAGTGTATACAAAGATCTCAGAGTTCAGTCTGCCGAAGTAATAGCATCCGCAAACCGCGAAGGCAATGCTATCGGGGGATTATCGGTTGGTGAACCGGCAGAAGACATGTACGAAATGACAGATTTGGTTTGCTCCATTTTGCCGAAAGATAAACCCCGCTATTTAATGGGAGTTGGTACTCCTGTAAATTTACTTGAATGCATTGCTTTGGGAATCGATATGTTTGATTGTGTTATGCCAACAAGAAATGCAAGAAATGGCATGCTGTTTACAAGTGAAGGATTCATCAATATCAGAAATGAAAAGTGGAAAGACGACTTTTCTCCTATTGATGCTCAGGGAAATTGTTTTGCTGACACCCAATATTCCAAAGCTTATCTCAGACATCTCATCATATCAAAAGAAATATTAGGAGCTCAAATTGCAACCTTACATAATCTTTCATTTTATTTGTGGTTAGTAAGAGAAGCCAGAGTTCGCATCCTTGATGGTACATTTGCAAGCTGGAAAAATGTAATGGTTAAAAAACTGGCCCAGAGGATATGAGGACATCGGTTAAAATACTGGATGCATACATTATAAAGAAGTTCCTTTCAACTTTCTTTTTTGCCCTGGGATTAATTATCCTGATTGCCATTGTATTCGATATTTCCGAGAAAATCGACGACTTCCTTGAAAAGAAAGCCCCGTTGGAGGCTATAATTTTCGACTACTATTTAAATTTCATTCCCTATTTCGCAAATCTATTCAGTCCACTATTCATTTTTATTTCAGTCATTTTCTTTACATCGAAAATGGCCAGTCAAACAGAAATTGTTGCCATACTTTCGAGTGGTATTAGTTTCAGAAGATTGTTAGCTCCATACATGGTGGTTGCGGCCATCATTGCCAGTTTATCGTTTTATCTCAATGGCTGGGTTATTCCACATTCCAATGAAACCCGTCTCACTTTTGAAAATACTTATATTAAAAATCCATATATTTTAAAAACCAGAAATATACATCGCCAGATAAATCCGGGTCAGTTTATATATTTTGAAAGTTACAATACTTTGGATGATATTGGATATCGTTTTTCCTATGAAAAATTTGAAAATGGTAAACTCCTTTACAAATTAAATGCAGAAAGGTTAGTCTGGGATACAGTCAAAACAGCCTGGAGAGCCGAAACCTTTACCATCCGGGAAATTGATGGCATGAAGGAAAAACTTCGGATTGGAGTGGCTCTGGATACCACTTTTTCCTTTTATCCGGAAGAATTCAACCGTCGGGAGAACAATATTCTTACCATGGACATGAATGAACTGGAAACATACATTCAGGATAAAAAAATGAGAGGAGCAGAAGGACTTCAATTTGATGAAGTGGAAAAATACCGTCGGTCCTCATTTCCGTTTGCCACCTTTATTCTTACTATAATTGGTGTATCGTTATCGAGCAGAAAAGTAAGAGGCGGAATAGG
>CAUJFJ010000224.1 GCA_963169675.1 Bacteroidota bacterium | reverse complement strand
ATAGGGTTTAAGGGCGGTCAGGAGTTAGCACATTCCGGTTTTTCACAAGAGCTATTATTTTCATTGCTGTTTGGATTAGCGATATCGGCTGCAATTCCATTATATACTTTTTTTATTCTAAAAAGAAAATTAAGTATCAGCGATGCTGCTGCAGTTGCAGCAACTTATGGTTCCGTTAGTGCCGTGACATTTGTTTCCGGTGTTTCTTTTCTGGAAACTCAGGTAATGACTTTCAGTGGTCACATGGTGGCTGTGATGGCACTGATGGAAGCTCCGGCAATTATTGTAGCTGTTGTTTTGCTCAGAAGCTGTGAGCAGGATGCCAAAAGCGACCATAGTATATTATCTACCGTTAGGCATTCATTTACGAATGGAAGTGTATTAATGATACTAGGTAGTCTGTTGATTGGAATTATTGCCGACACAAAACAAGCAGAAGGAATTAAACCATTTACCACAGACATCTTTAAAGGATTTCTTGCAATTTTTCTTTTGGAGATGGGAATGGTAACGGCCAGAAGAATAAGCGCATTTAAACAGTATGGCTGGTTCGCCACGTTATTTGCAATTGTTATACCGGTAATCAATGGTTCCATAGTAGCACTGCTCAGTGGATATGTTACGGACTCCTTAGGTAATCGGTTTATGTTTGCACTCCTGGCAGCCAGTGCAAGTTACATTGCGGTGCCAGCTGCAATGCGATTATCGGCACCAAAAGCAGACCCCGGCCTTTTTATTCCCATGGCACTTGGAATTACATTTCCTCTTAACATCACTATAGGTATGCCGCTGTATCTTTTGATAGTATTGAATACCTAGTACAGATGCATTTTTTTGCTGGGACACCACAAGAAAGATGATTTCATTTATTAGTTGAAAATCAATAGATTATAAACAATATCATGCTCTTAAATAGGCATTATATTGCTGAAATACTATAAACTATATATTTGTCAAATGGTTTTTCCAGAGTAAAAGTTAAAGGGGAAGATCTTTTGCCGTTCTTTGCAGGAAACAAACTATTCGTAATGTCAACACTTCCTCCTTGCCCTAAATGTCAATCTGTTTACGCCTATGAATCAGGTGATTTGTTAATGTGTCCTGAATGCGGCCATGAATGGAGTGCTGCAGAAGTTGCCGAGACAGTGGATGCAGATTCGGATGGTGCTTTTGTGGTGAAAGATTCCAATGGAATTGTTTTGCAAAATGGTGATAGTGTTATTCTCATTAAAAACCTTCCTGTCAAAGGAGCGCCTAAACCAATCAAAGCCGGCACTAAAGTCAATAATATCAAGTTAGTCGACAGCGACCACAATATTGATTGTCGCATTGAAGGATTTGGTGCGATGGCGATCAAGTCGGAGTTTGTGAGGAAGGCTTAATCACTTTCAGTTACCAGTTACCAGTTATCAGTTACCAGTTATCAGTGAAACGTTATCAGTTATCAGTAAAACGTTATCAGTTTTTCAGGCGTGTAGCAGCTGATTTTCAAATAAAACTGTTTTAGTTTAAATGTTCCGATAGATTTCCTGGATAGTTAAGTGTGTTTGAGGTTAGACATTTGATGGCTAGCAGACTTATCAGATGGTAATGGCAGGATTTTTGGCTTATTCATGGCTATTAGTTTATTTAAAATTAAGGCAATGAAAAAAGTATGGTTAGCTGTTGCTTTATCAATACTGTATGTAATTGTGTTTCATTTAGGATCGCAAATCGGATTTCAAGACTGGATGATATTTGGCATGTTCCTGTTAAGTCCACTTGTAGTTATTACTCTTGTGTGGATTATTTTAAAACACGGAGTTCCTTCCAAATACAATTTTGATGAGCGTTTTTATGATGATTTGGATTATAAAAGAAATGTCGCTGAAAAAAAATAGGTACTTGTTGGGTAAAATTATCCCCGACATTATTTATTTTGATATTTCATCAATCAGCAACTTTGAAATTACTTTGTGTCCGTATTCTTTCAGATGAGGATCGTTGCTGAAATAGATTTGCTCCAAAGTTTCAGCTTTTCTAAATTCTTTTAACGGATCGATTATAGTGATATGATTTTGCTTGCAATAAGTTTCTAGTTTTTGATACAAAGGTATTTTCTCAGAATTATACTGATAGTAGGGTACAGATGAAAGCACGCCCATTTTGTTGTGCCTGTTAAAATAGAGTTCAGAAAGCTGCGATTGATGAGGTATGATGATTAAATATTTTTTGGTGGAATTTTTTAGCGATTTTATAATTTCATCAAATTTATATTCGAAAGTTTCATAATCTGTTTTCCTTTGATCTTTCAGGAACAGGGTGTTTTCGAGCAGATATGGATCTGCTAAATAATTTAACTTTTCTCGTTTGGAATAATTTTCAACAGAGAATTCTTCATGCACTCTGGGTTTATAGCTTCCACCGGAATCATCAAAAAAATTGTAGCGTAACACAGCCAGTTTGAAATTTAAGAATCCCAGACTAAGCATTCGGTCTGATAGCCACCAGTAAAATCTTCTAAGCAATGAAATATCTTTTGACTGGTGAGGATGCGTTATGTCGAATAAATCATTACCAACATAAAACTGGTAGATAAAAATATCAGGATTGTGTGTACCGATTCGGTTGTTGAGATATAATTCATGTTGACGAATACCGGTCCCCGAAACAGCACAATTGATAACTGCATATTTGGTTAAGCTATCCCGTAACGTTTTGACATAAGCTGAAGGGTCAGCAGAAAAGGAATCGCCGCAAATCAAGATTTTTTTCTTATTTGACTGCAGATCTTCTTTGGTATTCAATGCCGTTAATTCACTCTGGTAAAAATCGATCCATTGATATCGGTATGCTAATTCTAAAGAAAGAAAAAACAACATAGTCGTAATTGTAAGAACAATAAAGAAGTTATAAATTCTTCTCATCTGCAATCTTATTTTCTCTTGTTGATAGATCTACAGTCACAATAATTGCCATTGATGTAAATACCAGGCTGGCAATTTTATCCTGATCAAGAAATGAGTTAAATAATCCATGCACAACTGAAGTAACAAATCCCAGCAATGCAGCCATCACCACTTTTTTAGCTACAATGTTTTTAGACTTGTAATATGCGCGCATGGCAATACCAATTACAGTAAAAATCAATATCAGGTTCAATAGTAATCCCGGCAGACCGGTCTCCGATAAGCTCATAAATATTTCGGAATGTGCATTACCTTTATCGCCTTTTGTGGTACTAATGCGGGTCATTTCATCGGGCTTTTGAAACGGACCATAGACAAACTGAAATGTTCCGGGGCCAAAGCCTGTGATTGGTCTTTCTTCAAACATCCGAACAGCACACTTCCACCGGTTTACACGTTCGAGGTTAGAGACATTATTATCTAAGTTCAACGCTGATAACAGATGTTCTCCAACATCAGCGGTATTACTTTGATAAGAGACTGATTTCGTAAAGGAATAGATTTCTGAACGAAAGACAAATGTCAGGGATAATATCCAAGCTAATCCGATTAACAGATGTTTGAACTGAAGATTTAATTTTAGAAAGAAATATAAAATTACGCTCGACATCAGACTAAGCACTCCTGCTCTGGAATAAGCAAAATACTCACCTGCAACCAGTAAAATCAGGAGAGCAAAAATCCATAGCCGATATTTTTTATCGATTCCAAGAGATTGCGTATTACCAGCTGCTACTGCTACAAATGGAATAACGAATGCAATAGCAGCACCATAGATCGTATGCTCATCAAAGAATGGTTTACACAAACTAACATGCACTAAAAAATCCATCCCTAACCAATAGTGACGGAATTCGGAATAAACCACAGGAATGATAAGTCCAAGAGCATACAGAAAGAGGTATTTAATTTTATTTGCATCCTTTTCGGCCCATTGAATGGTAAATACAAATAAGGATGTAAGAAAAATTCCTTTCATAATCACCCGCTTGAGAGAAACCATTGGTAGTTCACTGAAGAATGATGAAATGAGCATCCAGATAAATTCTGCCAAAAGCAAAAGTGTTAATGGATGCAATAATAATTTTTTATAACTAAGTGGATTCGATAAAATCTGAAAAGCAACCATCCCAGCCAAAACAGCAAGCATCAATTCTCCCGGAAAAGAAATGCTGGCGCCGCCGGGCAAATCCATTCCAACCGATAATGGAATTAGAAAAATACAAAGCGCATAAAACCACTCTTTGCTAATAAACTTCATGATCTCCTTCAAATTGGTTTTGAAAGGTAAGAATACTATGAACGGGTTTGAAAGGTTCGGTATAATTAGTTAGAGCTGAAGTATTTGAGGCAAAACACTCTCAATAAACGGCATAATAATGCCTATTTAATATCAAGATTTGTTATTTTTGGTCGATAATGGAACCAAAAGATTTATTTGGCTATTCTCCTGGCAAGCTGTGCAAAAAATATCAGGTTGTCATTGGCACTGAACTTATCAGGATTATAACGATATCCCAGCCATTCATCATACTCTTTTAGTAACTTTTTATTTTTCGTTTCAATGGCTGCTAAAAGTGATTGGTAGCCGGGCGGACCTCCAATATTTTCAGGTGGACAACATCTCGAACCAGCGGGGCATCGAGGATAACCAAAGTTTGCATTTTCATAAGTTGTACCTTTAAAAATAACCATATGTTGCCAACGGTCGCCAAAGTCGTAGAGATATTCAATAGAATCACCAGGGTTATGAAAAATATCTTTAAGCTTAAATTTGCGTGTGTTATTACCAGTAAAGAGTTCCTCCTTATCAGGCAATACAAATTTAGCCTTATTTTTACCTTCACCTCTTGAAAAAGAATACAAGTGCGCATTCTTCCATCCCATTGCAACTTGTATTGCAGCATGCAATTCATGCAACGATTGATTTCGATTAATTTCTACTATTCGCCAAACCGGAGGTGTAACTTCTAAAAGTATAATTTCAAAAATTAATATTTGCTGAATCATTTAATAGAAATTTAATCTATCAGGCTGCACGTAAGTCGCAAACATAAAAATTATTTCACAACCTTAAAAGTTTGCAAGCCTAAATCCGAATTGACTCGCAAAAAGTAAATGCCATTTGCCAACATCGATAAATCTATTCCGACAGTTGTCGCTGAGGTTTTTTGTGATTGGATGAGTTTACCGGAATTGTCAAATGTTTCGAAGCCTGTAATTGTTGTGGAAGTATTTTTTGATTCAATGGTGAACAATCCGTTTCCTTCATTTGCAGAAATTGTAAAATTATTGGAAGGATTTATTTCATTCAGAGATGAAGTCAGGAATTCGTAAGCACCAATATCTGGTGGAATTGAGCGTGTGATCAGGAGGACATCTACAGCAACGCCATTTACCTGTACACCGGCATCATTCATGGTAACATTTGTTGGCTGAGGAACGGCAACAGATAAAAACAATGGATCAGTAGAAATACTATTGGCATCCTGAGTACTTACAGATTGCCAGGTGGCAAGTGTATTGTACAAAACCGGTGTCAGACTTCCTTTCATAGCAGTATTTCCACCGGGCACCCAAATATCGTTGTAGTCGCTATTGAAAGCTGAAGTAACAATAGCAGTTGCACCAAGCACCAATCCGGATTTAATTCCGGAAGAGGGTTGCGTAATACTGATGAGATTATTTTTTAGAATGGAATTTGTGTTTGACAACTCCTCTTTGATCCCATATAAATTTCCTGAAGAAGCAGATGCATTGTCGATGGAAATGGTATTGAAATAAATTTCAGGAGCAGTGCCTGCAGTGCGAACTTCAATTCCTGTAACATTACCCGAAGTAAGTTTTATATCATGAATTACATTGTTGTAAACTTTATGACCGGTACCATTGAATAAATAGATACCACGGAAAGTCATGGTGCCATTGGCAACCTGATCGACTTTAATAAAGTTGCCGAAAATTTCAGCATTGATATTTGCAGCCTGCGCAATTTGAATGGCATTACAGGAAGTAACATTTGCACTTGCTTTGTTAAAATTATTATTGCTGATAATTGCACCATCTGTTTCTCGTAAGTAAACACCATTCGAATGGAAGTCGGTGAAATTATTTTGAGATATAACAATATTGCTGGCAAGATTTGTAATCAGACCGAATACAGATGCACCATAACCGCCACCATTGGCAGAATTATTAAGTATGGCAATATCATGAAAATCGCCACTCTCAAGAATACTGGTTTCGGAACCGGAAGCAATATAAGCTCCTACCAAAGTACTGTT
>CAUJFJ010000223.1 GCA_963169675.1 Bacteroidota bacterium | reverse complement strand
ACCGGTGATAGCCAATGAAGTGCCCGCCGGAATCTCAAAATTAAGATTACTCAATGCTGGTTGTCCAGCCCCTTTGTAAGTAAAAGTAACATCCTCAAAACGGATATTGCCTTTGAAATCCGTAAACGATTCTGAACCCGACTGAATGCCCAGCTCTGTTCTTAAAAATTCATTGATTCTTTGTTGAGATGCTGCAGCTCTTTGTACCAGCGAAACCACCCATCCCAAAGAGGCAACCGGCCAGGTAAGCATGTTCACATAAATGATGAATTCCGCAATGTTACCTATGGTAATGGTGCCTGCAATTACCTGCAATCCCCCAATGTAAATGGTGATGATGGAACTCAATCCGACCAGTATCAGCAAAGCGGGATAAAACAGCGCATTTACCCGAACCAGATCCATTGAATCACTCTTGTATTCATCCGATAAACGAGAGAATTTTTCGCTCACAGAATCTTCCCTGGCAAAGGCCTTTAATACCCGAATACCAGAGAATGATTCCTGCACAAATACGGTCAGTTTCGAAAGCTTTTCCTGCACTTTTTCACTACGGCGATTAATGACTTCATGAACGTAATAAATGATTGCAGATAACACCGGAAGTGGCAACAAAGTGTACAAGGTCAGCTTCACATTTACCTGCGCCATTGCCCATATTACGAGAATAAACATAACCACCAGATTCACGGTGTACATGATTGCCGGCCCCACATACATCCGCACTCTGCTGACATCCTCACTGATGCGGTTCATTAAATCGCCGGTACTGTTGGCATTGTAAAAAGAGGCATCCAGCTTCTGATAGTGATTGTAAATTTCATTCTTCAAGTCATACTCAATGTATCGCGAAACCACAATGATTGTCTGACGCATGAAAAACATAAAGATGCCTTTCAGCAATGCCATCACCAAAACCAGTAAAACAAATATGAGCAGATTGAATGAAATGGCGGTCAGAAACTCGTTTCCAATCTGAAATGATTTGGTGAGTTGGTACCAGGATATTTGTGCAGCAGCCTGATCAAGAGCATACCTGATAAGTTTCGCAGGCATGATTCCAAACAGGTTTGAAATGGTGACAAATAAAATTCCGGCAACCATCCGTCCCCGGTATTTGTAAAAATATTTATTCAGATATGCCAGTGCATGCATAAATCAAAGCTGCCGATTTTCTTGGATGTATCGAACTGCAAATTTGAGCAAAAAGGCTGATAAATGTGCCGCTCACCGGCATCTTCACCGAAATCTGGTAAACTAATTTCATTTTTACTATCTTTAGGGAATGATAAGAACCCTTTTTGTTTTGTTGCTGTTTTCTTTCCTGACATCAGGTTGTAAAAGCCGCCTGAAAAGTTTTGAATCCTATAAAAATAGCCCCGAAAGTGTTAAATCGCTCAATTTAACTGCATCCGGACTCACCACCTTTCCTCCAGAAATCGGCAATATGGTTCATCTTACCGAATTGAACATGTTCCGCAACAAATTGCAGCGAATTCCCCCAGAAATAGGAAATTTGACAGTATTGGAACGCCTTTCTTTTCAATCGAATCAGGTGGATTCTTTACCTGAGGAAATTGGAAATTTGAAGAAATTGAAAAAGCTGAATCTAAGATTCAACAAATTGAAACAGATCCCCGAATCAATTGGAAATCTGATAGCACTTGAAGAATTAGACCTGCGAAATAATCAGCTTAAATCTTTACCGGAAGATATAGCGTATTTGAAAAATCTGGAAGTTCTGTATCTGAATGATAATCACCTCACCGCTTTGCCTGAAGGATTATCGAAATTAAGAAATCTGGAGGTTCTCGAAATAGGTCGTAATCAACTGGAAACACCATTGCCTGAATGGTTGGGGGAACTGGAAAATCTGAGAGAACTGAACATTGCCGGATGTGGCGGGTACTCCAATGTGCCTTCAGGAATTGCCAACTTAAGAAAGCTCGAGATTCTGATTATTGATGCTTCACAGGTTTTGCCCTATGAAATTGGTCGAGGTAATTCCCGACTGCAGGTAATTATCAGGTAACGGGCAATTTTTCTCTGTTTCGGGCAGCCGACTGCGCATCATATTTCACAAAAAAATTGATCCATATTAATCGCGCCCAGCGGAAACTAACAGGCATCAGAGCTAAACCAGCAATGATGCTGGCCAAAACCAACCACCAAACTCCCAAACCATCGCTGAAAAGCACATTTGTAGCAACCCAAACAGTTACAAAAATGGCTACGTTCAAGGCATAACTCACATACATCGCACCATAGTAAAAGCCCGGTTCCGGCATATAGGTTTCATTACACACGGGACAAGCATCTGGCATTTGGGCAAAACGTTGCAAATCATACGATGAATTGGTATCGAAAAACTGTCCTTCATGACATTTAGGACACTTATTATTTACAATACTATATAATTTGGTTCCCTTGTTCATATTTTTTTCCCGGTATTTAGTGAGTGCAAAATTAGTTCTTAAACACAATTCTATCGGTGACAAGAATCACACTTGTCAAATTAAATATCCAACATCCTCATTTTCTGATAATTAACTTAAAGATAGCTGCTCAAACACTTTTCAACATCTTTTGCGCAGTTCCACAAACTCCTTTACATTTGCGCCCTTAAGTTTCGCTTAACATAACTAATACACTCATTTAATACAACAATTATGGCACTCCCCTTTCTCAAATACTTTATTCCACAGGACAGACTATTCTTCCCATTATTTGACAAAGCAGCAGCCAATTGTGCTGAAGGAGGAAAAGCTATAGTACAGCTTGTGCTTGCCACCACACCGGAAGAAAAAACCAAATGGTTCCGGGAAATAGAGCGAATTGAGCATGTTGGAGATGAAATCACTCATGAAATATTTAAAGAACTCAGTAAAAATTTCATCACTCCATACGACCGGGAAGATATTCACCGCCTGGTTTCTTCCATCGATGATGTACTTGATTACATCCATGGATCTTCGAAACGGATGGAGCTTTATAAGCTTACTGTAGTTACGAATGATGTGGTAAAGCTGGCCGAGTTAATCCAGACCGGAACGGAAGAGTTGCGCAGGGCAATTTTTGAATTGAAAAACATGCGCAAAATGCGTGATATCACCGATTCACTGGTACGTATTAACAGTATCGAAAATCATGCGGACGATATTTTCGATAATGCTGTAGCCAAACTTTTCGAAAACGAAAAAGATGCCATTCAGATCATCAAACTGAAAGAAGTTTTATCGGCATTGGAGACTGCAACCGACAAGTGCGAAGATGCAGCCAATGTTATTGAATCCATCATCGTAAAAATGGCCTGATTCTTTTAAATTATTATGGAAACGCTCCTCATTGTTGTTATTGTCCTTGCCTTAGTATTTGATTTCATCAATGGTTTCCATGATGCAGCAAACTCCATTGCCACGGTTGTTTCTACTAAAGTTTTGTCGCCACTTACCGCAGTGCTGTGGGCAGCGATGTTTAACTTTCTCGCATATTGGATTTTTGAACTTAAAGTTGCCGATACCGTTGCCAAAACTGTGCATGCAGATAATATAACTCTGGTAGTTGTAATTGCCGGTCTGGTAGCTGCCATTATTTGGAATCTGTTGACCTGGTGGTTGGGTATTCCTTCCAGTTCATCGCATACACTAATTGGAGGATTTGCCGGAGCAGGAATTGCGCATGCCGGTGGATTTGATGCAATCCAGATTGATAAAATTATGCCTACGATCTATTTTATCGTGTTGGCTCCTGTCATTGGGATGATATTGTCCTATATCGTTGCGGCCATTACCATGCAGATTTGCAGACGGTCGAACCCTTCAAAAGTCGACTCTTCATTCCGTAAGCTACAACTCCTTTCATCAGCACTATACAGTCTGGGACATGGCGGAAATGATGCTCAGAAAGTTATCGGAATTATTGCTGCTGCGATGTTGTCGCATGGTTTAATAGCCGATATTCACCACATTCCAAGTTGGGTTCCTCTGGCATGTTATTCGGCAATCGCGGCAGGTACCATGTTTGGAGGCTGGAAAATTGTAAAAACGATGGGCCAGAAAGTGACTAAACTAACTCCATTTGAAGGCTTCAGTGCTGAAACGGCGGGTGCCATTACTTTATTTGTGACTCAATACTTCAAAATTCCTGTAAGTACCACGCATACCATCACCGGTTCCATTATCGGTGTGGGATTAACCAAGCGGATTTCGGCGGTGCGATGGGGAGTTACCATAAAACTCATCTGGGCCTGGGTGTTAACAATTCCTATCTCCGGACTTCTGGCGGCACTTTTTTATAAGATTCTGGAGGCTGTTATCGGTCAAAGTTGATGGTTTTCATGCAACCCGCTTTAAAACCGTCAGAAATCGTGCTTTTCTATCTGAAAAAAACCTTACCTTTGCACCGCTTCAGGAGCTTATCCTGGCATTAATAAACTAAAAATCACCACATTAAAAAGCAACTGATGATTGAAGTTAAAGAAATAAAACAAGCTGCTGCAGCCTCCAATTACCTTTTCGACCCAATGTCGACCTTTGGACATGAGCAAGTGGTGTTCTGTCATGATCATGAAACCGGACTCAAAGCAATTATTGCCATTCATAATACCGTTCTGGGGCCTGCATTAGGAGGTACCCGTTTTTGGAAATATGACAATGAAAGTGAAGCATTGCGTGATGTTCTCCGTTTATCGCGCGGAATGTCATTTAAAGCTTCAATCAGTGGCTTAAATTTAGGTGGTGGAAAAGCAGTTATCATTGGTGATTCCAAGAAAGATAAATCAGAGCCTTTATTCCGTCGTTTTGGAAAGTTCGTCAATAGCTTAAGCGGTAAATATATCACTGCTGAAGATGTTGGAACCAGCACCAAAGATATGGAGTACGTGAAAATGGAAACTAATCACGTTACCGGTCTACCTGAATCAATGGGCGGTGGTGGCGATCCTTCTCCTGTAACTGCTTATGGCGTTTACATGGGAATGAAAGCAGCTGCAAAGCAGGCTTATGGAAACGATAATCTGAAAGGTAAGAAAATCATCGTTCAGGGAATTGGTCATGTAGGTGAAAACCTGGTTAAACATTTGGTTAAAGAAGGAGCTGTAGTTTCTATCATTGACCTGAATCAGGATACCCTTAAGAGAGTTGCTTCTGAAAATGGAGTAACCGTATTAACCGACCTCGACTTTTTTGGCAACGACATGGATATTTATGCTCCATGTGCTTTAGGTGCCACCTTAAATACTGAAAACATCAGCCGTCTGAAATGTCAGGTTATTGCCGGTGCTGCTAACAATCAGCTCGCCGACGAAACTGTGCATGGTAAGATGATCACAGATAAAGGGATCGTTTATGCTCCCGACTTCCTGATCAATGCCGGCGGACTAATCAATGTTTATTCAGAACTTACCGGATATAACAGGGAACGTGCTTTGCAGCATACCGAGAAAATATATGATTACACACTCGGTATCTTTAAAATGGCTGCAGATGAAAACATCCCAACCTACCTAGCAGCAAACCGCACCGCTGAGAAAAGAATCAGCGATATCGGCAAAGTAAAGCTGGGTTTTTAATTCCGGAATCCGTTCAATTTGTGATGCAGACCTTTTAAGGGTCGTGTTACTTCAATGTTTTAAAGTTCTTAACACCGATGCTCAGCAGAAGACATTTACGAATCAGAGTGATGCAGGCACTTTATACCTGGTATCAGTCCGAAGACAAGAATATTGGCACATCTGTGAATGAGATTTTCAGAGGGACCGAGCGGACTTACGATCTTTACCTTTCGCTTTTACAAATTCTTCCTGAGTTAGCTGAAGAAGAACGTAAATATTATGTCGATCTGCAACCCAGATTTATCCCTAAAGATGAGCCCGTTTTGTCGTCAATGGCAAACAATCACTTTGTTATCTGGCTGAGTACTTTCAGCGATTTTAATGATGCCCTGAAAAAAAGAAAGATCAGCTGGCAAAAGGATGCGGAACTGGTAGCTAAAGTTTTTTATCAGCTTAGAAATTCCCCCGAATACAAGAAGTACGTTTCCGTTGCTACCCACTATATTGAAGAAGATGTGGAATTCTGCACCTGGGTATACAAGCACATAGTTGTTGCTTCCGAGGCACTACAAAATGTGATGGAAGAACAGAATATCTGGTGGGCCGAAGCACTCGACCTCATCAATAGCATGGTTCTGAAAACCATTAAAGTGGCTCATCCCGATAAAAAAGGACATTTTGAATTGCTTTCGT
>CAUJFJ010000222.1 GCA_963169675.1 Bacteroidota bacterium | reverse complement strand
AGGAAGCGTTATTAAGCTGGCATTTTTAATTCCGGCAGCTGCACTTTCCCGGTAAGCATTTATCAATCCGGGAACGCCAAGTAAAGTTCCTCCAAAGTATCTTACAACTATAATTAAGACATCTGTTAAATCATTCGATTGAATCACTCCGAAAATAGGCTTTCCGGCGGAACCTGCAGGTTCACGGTCATCGGAAAACCGAAATATTTGCTTTCCCGGACCTAAGCGAAATGCATAACAATGATGATTTGCTTTGGGATGATTCTTCCTGATTTGTTGTATCAAATCCTTAACTTCTGCTTCCCGTTTTACGGGATAAATAAAGCTAAGAAAGCGACTACCCCTGTCGCGGAATTCACCGGAAGCAGGATTCGAAACAGTTATAAATTCATCATCAAACAACATCTCAACTGAACTGAACAGATAATACCAGAATTGCAATCACTGACAACATCAAACCAATTACTTTATTTCTGTCGGATGTTTCCTTAAACAACAGCAACCCTGTAATGAAAGAGGTTATTACAACACCGATATTTACCAATGCAAACACCGTGCTGCTCTCCGTACCAGGTGATTCCAGACATTTTAATAAAAAATAAAGTGAAAAATAGTTAGTAGAACCAAGTAACAATCCGCCACCAATACTTCTGATTGATAAATGTTTCTTCTGAACAATTACTTCAAATAACAATTTGAATAACCCTATTAATCCGGCACTTGCAAAAATCGACATGATTACCAGTTGCCTGTTATCATCATTCATATAATGATGCTGCATAAATTTAATGCAGGTATCAACGAGACCTGCACCAACAAAAAGTAATACCGGCAAACCAAGATTGCGCCAATCGAATGCAACACCTTCCTGTTGTTTGGATGGCTTACTTGTTAAGATTACGGCTGGAATAGCGAGTAAAATACCAATTGATTTCTGCAAATCGAGCGACTCCTGGTACAACCATATTCCGGCACCAATTGGAATTACCATCGACATTTTGGAAGCAACGGAGGCTACACCAACACCGATTTTTTGCGTGGTCTTTGCCGTTATAAAAAATACAACAATAAATAACAAACCAATGAGTAAGGAAACATACCAAAATTCTCCAATCATGTACAATTTACGACCGTTTTCAGCCGGTGCAGTCATGAACGAAAACATTGCTGCTGTCCAGTAATTGACAATGATGGCATGCATAGTATCAATTTTCCAAAATACAAAATAGCGGAAAATGATCAGCAAACAAGCGGCACTTAAAATAGACAGCAAAAGGTATAAAACCATATTCAATTAAAATTTTCGGTGTTGATTATACAGGAAAGCCGGTCACTGCCAATTGCCTGATTGGTGAGCACCTTAGCATCGGGTAGTTTTGGAGCAGCGATTCCTGAACCAATTGAATGGGGAGCTTTGAATACTCTGGCCTCATTCCATAATCCTGCATGGATGAAAGATGATAAAGTAATAGTTCCCCCTTCCACAATCACAGAATTCAAACCTCTTTTATAAAGATCATGAAGCAGCTGATTAAGAACCAGCTCATTTTTTTCAAGTTTGATCCATTCTGCATTTCCTTTTTTTTCTGCAATCGAGAAATTGTAAATCAGTACCGGGGTGTTTTTATCCTCAAAAATATTCAAATCAGTTGGCAATACTTCCGAATTACCAAGTACTATTCTGACTGGATTTTTACCCTTTACCAGTCTTGAATTTAAGTAAGGGTTATCGGACAAAAGCGTTTTCATACCAATCATGATGGCCGATTCTTCACTACGCCACTGGTGTACCAAAGTACGACTTTCCTGATTCGATATCAATGTAACCCCTTCATTTTTATTTTCAGGCAGTGGAGCAATAAAACCATCATTAGTTTCTGCCCACTTTAAAATCACCCAGGGCATTTTTTTCTCATGAAAATTAAAAAAAGTCCTGTTTAAGAATCTTCCTTCATTTTCCAAAATTCCTGATATGACCTTAATGCCTGCAGCTTTTAACTTTTCAATGCCGGAACCATTTACCTGTGGGAAAGGATCCTGATTAGCAATTACAACCTGCCCAATTTGTTTTGCGATAATTAAATCGGCGCAAGGAGGTGTTTTTCCAAAGTGCGAACATGGCTCCAGATTCACATACAAAATGCTATTCTTAAGCAATGCCGCATCATTCATATTTTGAAGAGCTACCACCTCGGCATGGGGACCACCAAACTTATGGTGAAATCCTTCAGCAATTATTTCTTCATTATGAACCAGAACTGCACCTACCAAAGGATTAGGAGCAACGAGACCTTTCCCAAAAGCAGCCAGCTGAAAACATCTTTGCATGTAGAATTCGTGACTCACGGGAATAGTTGCTTATAAATAGTCAATAAAATGAAAAAGAGATTAATTTGGATGGTTGTAAACCCAAAATCATAAAAATCAGAATTCTTTCTATGAAAAGGGTCGACAAATGTAGTGGTTTTTTTACCTTTATCCGCTATGAAAGTCAGCGAGTTCAAAACAATGATTATTACAGCCTTGACATCTATTTATGATGAAGGAGAAGCTATAGCAGTGGCTAACAGTTATCTGGCTACAAAATTCGACAAGGATTTAAATCAGGTTCATGAATTACGTCACATTGAGCTTGAAGACAATCAATATCAACAATTTACATCAGATCTAAAAAAAATAGCATCAGGAATTCCACTACAATATGTTGTCAATGAGGCCTGGTTCTATGATCTTAAGCTTTATGTGGACAATAATGTATTGATTCCCCGGCCGGAAACTGAGGAACTGGTTGCTATGGTAATCGATACATATGAGAGGTCACCAAATCCATTAAGGATACTCGACATTGGCACAGGTTCGGGTTGCATTCCTGTTTTACTATCATCTAAATTTCCAATTGCCGAGGTATTTGCCAGCGATATTTCTAAAGAAGCACTTCAGGTTGCCACGAAAAATTCTAAAAATCATCAAACCTCGGTTACCTTTTTGGAGGATGACATACTAAATACCAAACTAAAGTTTACTGAACCATTGCAGATAATAATCAGTAATCCTCCTTACATATCTGCCTCCGAATCAGCTGAAATGCAAAACAATGTAACCGAATTTGAACCTAATATAGCTTTGTTTGTACCTGATTCTGATCCTTTTACTTTTTACAAAGCAATAGCCAGCAATGCATATAACTGGTTGGAACCCGGTGGCCGGCTCTATTTAGAGATCAATCAGCGTTTTGGAAAAGAAACAGCTGCAATAATCAGGGATGCAGGATTTACCGGAATTCAGGTATTAAAAGATTTGAGTCAGCACGATCGCTTTATTGTCGCAATGCGATGAACAAATGATCGTTAATAAAAGATCGGCCAATAAAACCCTTCAGCCAATCAGAATATTTATATTTGCAATTCATACCTAATTTAACAATTGGTGCAAAAACGAAGATTTCCTTATTCTTTATTGCTGATATTATTTTTCAGCACGATTCCGGTGCTTGTGAATGGTCAGGATAATAACAATGCTGCCCGTAAGATACAATTAGGTGCCTACCGGAAACAGGCAACTGAATTAATGAATACCAATAAAAATGCTCCTGCATTAGAAGTGTTACAACGGTATGGCCAACTTCAGGAAGCTATAATTATTGCTGAACGTGACAGTATAATTAACGGACTCACCGAAACTTTCAATAAGGGAAGAAAACAAAGGATTCAGGAAATAAGGTCCAAAGAAGAAACCATCAAAACACTGCAATCAGAGAACGATGATATCGATGCAGAGAATTTGAAAATGACCCGCAATACGCTTCTTTTTTTCGGAATTTTAATTGGATTGGCTGTTGTCATACTTTTGAATCGTTTCAGAACGCTTGCAAGTCTGAAGGAACAACTGGAACTTTCGAATTCTCAGATCAACAGAATGGAAGGGGTTATCAGTGCCGTGAAGAATCTTGATTCCAAAGCAGCATCTTCATCTAAATTACATCAATCCATTGATCAGGAATTACAAAATGCCAATGGTTATTTGAGTCGAATAACAGGTGATAAGCAGCATGCGATGTACAAAAATGGTATCGCCTTAATTGCCGGAACAAAAAAAGCTATTGGACTTTTTGCCGATGCAGCCGCAACTGTA
>CAUJFJ010000221.1 GCA_963169675.1 Bacteroidota bacterium | reverse complement strand
TTATAATAAGTGTGATAGGTAAGAAGAACATAAATTCACCGATTACACCTTTCCAGAACGCAAGCGGGACGAATGGAGCAAGAGTTGTCAATGTACCAGAGAGTACGGGCATAAAGACCTCCCCGGTAGCTGTCTTGGCGGCATTGACAATATTGACTTTCCCATTATTAAATATTCGATGGGTATTTTCAATTACAACGATGGCATCATCAACTACAATTCCTAAAGCAAGGAGGAATGAAAACAATACAATCATGTTCATTGTAAATCCGATTGTTGGCATAATAAGGAAAGCAACAAACATCGAAAGTGGTACAGAAAGAGCAACAAACAAAGCATTGGTTGCTCCCATGAAGAACATGAGCAATATAGTTACCAGAATAAATCCGATAATGATGGTGTTAATCAGGTCATGTAAGGTAACACGTGTTTGATTCGACTGATCACCTGTGATGGTAATTTTTAAATCGCGGGGGAACTCATCCTTTTGCATGGAGGAAACAATTTCCTTAATATTATCGGATGCTTCAATCAGGTTCTCACCACTTCTTTTAACAACATTCAGAGTAATTACATTCTTACCATAAAGACGTGCATAACTTTCCTGTTCCAGGAAACCATCTTTAATTTCAGCAATATCTTTCAAATAAATTGGTGCACCTTCAGTAGAAACAACTACCAGATTCCGAAGTGTTTCTACATCTTTAAATTCACCTTTCACACTTACAGATCGTCTCAGACCATCCATTGCAACGGTACCACTTGATATAGTTAAATTCTCGAAACCGATTGCATTTTCGATATCTCGCATAGAAACTCTGGCAGCCTGAGCTTTATACATGTCAACGTTCACCTGAATTTCTCTTTCCAATGCTCCTACCATATCGACGCGGGTAATTTCCTTCATCGATTCGATACGATCCTTCAGGTCGTCGGAATATTCTTTTAGTTTATCAAGTGGATAATCGCCGGCGATATTGATATACAAAATAGGAATGTCTGAGAAATTAATTTCCTGAACATTCGGATCAGTAGGCAGATCGGTCGGAAGATCATTACGAGCTTTGTCGACTGCATCTTTTACCTTTTGCTTGGCAACGGCAACATCCACATCGGTATTAAACTCAACTATAATGTTGGAGAAATCCTGAAGCGAATTCGAAGTAATTTTCTTCACTCCGGAAATCGATTTCATTTGCTTTTCGAGTGGCTTAGAAACCAGATTCTCCATATCTTCGGGAGAAGTACCGGGGTAAATAGTAGAGACAAATACCTGAGGAACCACAATATCAGGGAAGTTCTCTTTCGGTAATGCGTTATATGTTGCGAGCCCGGCAAGGGTAATAATAATCGTAAGTATATAAATACTGGTGCGATTATCAATTGCCCAACTTGAAGGTTTAAACTCTTTAAATTTATCGATCATAAATTATATTTTTAGAAAAGTCAGTATTATTTCGTTCTTACTTCTTCACCATCATTCAGATCTCTGTAGCCGGTGGTAATAACAACATCACTTTCATTAATTCCGGACAATACTTCAGCATGACCATTGTAAATGAGACCAATTTCTACATTCTTTCTCTTAGCAATAAGTTTATTTCCTTCCTGAATGGCAGCCATCAGGTAGTAACCTTCTCCCGATCTTTGCAACAAATCAACCGGCACAATCATAGCCTGTTCATTTTTGTAATCAACAATTTTCATGACAACAACCATGTTTGGTGTTAAACCGGTTTCAGAAGAGCTAACAGGTACTTCCACATTGAAAGTACGGTTAAGCGAATTGATCATCCTTGAAGAGAAACCAACTTTAGTAGAAATTTCTCTTTTCAAATCAGGGAAGTAAAGAATTACATCATCACCTTTCGTAATTTTTCCGGCATAAGACTCCCCTACTTCACCTTTAACTTTAAGATTTGAAAGATTCACGATTGAGAAAACCGGAATACCCGGAGTAACTGCCTGTCCGATTTTAATTCCAACATTATCAACTGTACCATTTACAGGAGCTTTTATTCTCGTAAGATCGAGTTGCTCATTCATGCTGGCCATTCTCTTTTCAAGTGATTCTTTATTGTTCTTTGCAGTCAGGTATTGAATTTCACTACCAATTTTCTGATCCCAAAGATTTTTTTGCTTGTCGTATACATTTTTAGCAAAACTGTATTGTGTTTCAACTTCAGCTAAAGTTTGTTTCAGTATCTGATCATCTAAAACAGCCAATACCTGACCTTTAGAAACTTTGTCGCCTTCTTTCACCAGAATAGAATTCACAATTCCCTGAGAGCGGGCACTCACATTTACGCTTTCGTCGCCATCGACTTTAGCTTGTACTTCCACATAGTGACGGAAAGGAGCCTTGGTAACAGGGGCAGCCACAACCAGGCGAGCCCCTCCTTTTTCAGGATCGGCGGCCTTAAGCTCGTCCCGAAGTGTACGGATTTTGTCGTTAAGTTCCGTTTGCTGTTTGATCAACTGATCCAGTTCAGCTTGTTTGTCGCCGGCCTGACCACCGCCACAAGCGGCAATAAACAATGATGTAATGATTACTGCAATTATAGATTTCATAGAATTATGATTTGAAAATAGTAAGTGAGCTGTTATTAATATTTGATAGTACCGGACGCTTTATCCAGTTCGATTTTAGAGATAATAGTTTCAAGTAATGCTGTGTAATAGTTGGCTTCAGCTTCCCGAAGTGATGTTTCGGCATCTACAACTTCAAGATTCGATCCAACTCCCTGATCATATTTAATTTTGGAGACTCGGGCAATTTCACGCGCCAGTTCTCTGTTTTTCTTTTGCGTTTCCAGATTGTCGATGTTATTTTTTAATCCGGTAACTGCATTATTAAATTCCAGTTTTATTCCCTGCTCCAATGCGTAGAATGCATTTTCAACTTTCAATTGTGATAATCTGGCTTGTTTGGTCTGTGCATATTTTGTAAAGCCCCCAAAAATAGGAACAGAAAGAGAGGCACCTATTATTGCAGTTGGATACCATTTATAATCGGTATTGAAAATATTAAATTCGTTTCTGGATGCATTGGCACTTACATTTCCGAACAACACCAGACTAGGCAATCTTGAAAACTGATTTTTCTTCACATCAAGTTCGGTAAGGCGGTGCTGAGTTTCAAGAATTGAGTACTCGATACGGCTGGAGACCTGAACACTGTCGGTATTAATTACAGCGATATCAGGCATTACATCATCAATTTTTTCTGTCAGTGTAATTGGAGTTTTCAAATCCATTCCCATTTGGAATTTCAACAGCAAATAGCTGTTCTCAACAACACGTTTCGTTTGATTTCTGGCGCTTTCAAGGAGATTATAATTTAATTCGACTCTATCGTAATCGATTTTCTCTACAAAACCATTATCGAACAATGCTTTGGTATCGCTTTTCAATTTGGCTATTCTTTGTATATCACTTTCAAGTTGTTTGAAACGTTCTTCAGCAACCAATACAAAATAATAAGCTTTGCTAACATTAACTGCTACATCAATTTTTGATTGCTGCAGTCCTTTGCGGGATAAGTCGGCATAAGTACGTGATGCCTGCAATCCTACCAGATAAGAACCATCGAATAATAATTGTGATGCACTCAATCCGGCTGATGCAGAATAATTCTGCCCAAACTGAACGGGTGCATAGGTTCCGGGTTCACC
>CAUJFJ010000220.1 GCA_963169675.1 Bacteroidota bacterium | reverse complement strand
GATACTGGGTATCATCTCTAAACCTGAACAATCCGGTGTTTATTTCTACCATGGGACCTCTCATTATCTGTGTCTAGAGGTTCATGACCCCGGATTATATGGTCCGTTGGAACCGGGAATGGTCTTAACGGTCGAGCCGGGAATCTATATTCCGGAAGGTTCTGACTGTGATAAAAAGTGGTGGAATATTGGTGTTCGGATTGAAGATGATGTGTTAATTACTGATAATCAGCCTTTTGTTATGTCAGATGCTTTGCCTAAAACCATCGAAGCATTGGAGGAGTTGATGCAACAGCCAACGCTTTTTGACCAGATTAAATAATTGCCGGGATATTTGTCTTTTTCGTTAGATCGTTATATCTTTGCAGGCTCTAAATAAAAACCACTATTCAAGATGGCAAAGAAAGGTAACAGAATCCAGGTTATAATGGAATGCACGGAGCATAAGACCAGTGGCATGCCTGGAACATCTCGCTACATTACCACGAAAAACAAGAAGAACACTTCAGAAAGATTAGAATTGAAAAAATTCAATCCAATTCTTAAGAAAGTAACAGTTCATAAAGAAATCAAGTAATCCATTAACTTTTAAAGGACATGGCAAAGAAAGTAGTTGCAACACTAAAGACTGGAAAAGGAAAAGAATTTTCCAAAGTTATAAAAATGGTAAAGTCACCTGTAAGCGGGGGCTATACCTTTAAAGAAGAGGTCGTGCATAACGATCACATCAAAGATTTTTTGAAAGATAAGTAATAGTATCTTCTTAAATGGTTAGAGCTTCTTTCAATAATGAAGGAAGCTTTTTTTTATTTATTTTAAACCTGACAATGAATGGGATTATTTGATTTCTTTAAAAAAGGTAAGAAGGAAGACCTCGATCAGGGTTTATCGAAAACCAGGGAGAGTGTTTTCTCGCGTCTTACAAAAGCCGTAATAGGAAAATCAACGGTTGATGATGATGTATTGGACAGCATCGAAGAAGTGTTATTATCTTCTGATGTTGGTGTAACAACTACCTTGAAAGTAATCGATCGCCTGCAAAAGCGTGTAGCCCGTGACAAGTTTATAAGTACATCCGAATTAAACCGGTTACTTCGGGAAGAGATTACCGATTTATTGACTGAAAACGAAAAATCTTTCGGGAAAATTACCAATTCCGGACCTGTGCCAAAGCCTTATGTAATCATGGTTGTTGGGGTCAACGGAGTAGGAAAAACTACTACTATAGGTAAACTTGCCTATCAATTTAAAAAAGAAGGGAAGAAGGTGCTTTTAGGTGCTGCCGATACTTTCCGTGCAGCTGCTGTTGATCAGTTAACTATTTGGTCGAAACGTGTTGATGTACCTATTGTAAGTCAGGGAATGGGTGCAGATCCTGCCTCTGTTGCTTTCGATACAGTACAAGCTGCCGTTTCTCAGGATGTGGACGTTTGTATTATTGATACTGCCGGTCGTTTGCATAATAAGATCAATCTGATGAATGAACTTTCAAAGATCAAACGTGTTATGCAGAAGGTAGTTCCGGAAGCACCGCATGAAGTATTGCTTGTTCTGGATGCTTCCACCGGTCAGAATGCAATTGAGCAAGCCAAACAATTTACCGCTGCAACAGAAGTTAATGCTTTGGCATTAACCAAACTTGATGGCACTGCCAAAGGTGGTGTAGTTATTGGTGTTTCTGATCAGTTTAAAATTCCTGTAAAGTATATTGGAGTAGGAGAAAAAATGGAAGATCTGCAGACATTTGATCGTGCAGAATTTGTAGATTCACTTTTTAAAGAAGATGTTTAATCAGTGAAAAATTAATCGACCTGAAGCGGCTATGAAACTCACCTCATTCACTTACCATGGATCCTGTTTTTGCCCGTTACTGTTGGTTGGTTTACTTTTTATCTTAAATCTACAGCAACTTTCGGCTCAGCCATTTGATTATTCCATTAAAATAACTGACAACGCAGCTATTTACAATAATAAAATCGAGTACCAAATTATAAATGATTCCCTGATTATTATTGGAGTGGGTGATTTTGGCAGAACACCGGTAAAATATCTGGCAAGGCCACTCACCAAAAAAGAAAAAAAATCGCTTCATAAATTCTTAAATACCTTTCCGCTCGACTCTTTGGATGATCTATACCGGAACGATTTTAATCCTGTGGATTACGATCATAAATCATACTATCCCCGGTTGATGGAGATTCATCTTTCAAGAAAAAATCAGCAAATGTGGTACCGGACTGAAAATTGTTGGGTGAGGTATTCTGACCTGATTTTTAATTTCATTAATCCAATGCTTCCGGCAGAAGTCAGAATACAATATGACAAATCTAATTTTAATGCGTTCTATTAATAGCTAATTGTGAGAACAAAATCGACAAAAAGTAATCGTGTAAATGTTGTAACACTTGGCTGTTCCAAGAATGTTGTGGATTCTGAAGTGCTCATGGGGCAATTGCTTGCAAATGATATTGAAGCAGTCCACGAAAGTAAAACTGCATCTTCCGATATTGTTATCATCAATACCTGCGGTTTCATTGATAATGCAAAGCAGGAATCGATTGATACCATTTTGCATTTTGCCAAAGAAAAAGCAGCAGGTAAAATCGATAAACTTATTGTTACCGGATGTTTGTCTGAACGGTACAAACCGGATTTGGAAAAGGAAATTCCCAATGTAGATCACTTTTTTGGAACCCGCGACTTACCACTTTTATTAAATACTTTGGGAGCAGATTATAAGAATGAATTGGTGGGCGAAAGAATGTTGACTACACCCCGGCATTTTGCGTACCTAAAGATTTCTGAAGGTTGTGATCGTCCCTGTTCTTTTTGTGCGATTCCATTGATGCGAGGCAATCATGTTTCAAAACCGATTGAAAAACTGGTAGCTGAAGCGAAGGAACTTGCTGCCAAAGGCACCAAAGAGTTGTTGCTGATTGCTCAGGATTCGACCTATTATGGCCTTGATATTTATAAGGAACGAAAGTTAGCTGATTTGATGAGAGCCCTTGCAAAAGTGGAGGGAATAGAGTGGATTCGCTTGCATTATGCATTCCCTTCAGGATTTCCTGAAGATATTCTGGATGTTATGCGGGAAGAGCCTTCCATTTGTAAATATCTGGATATTCCATTGCAGCATATCAGCGATGCCATGCTGAAGTCGATGCGAAGAGGAACTACGCGAAAAAAGACTTATGAATTACTCCATCGGATTCGTGAAAAAGTTCCCGGTATTACCATCAGAACTACCATGATAGCCGGATATCCGGGAGAAACAGAACAGGATCATGAGGAAATGTTGCAATTCGTTAAAGAAGCACGATTCGATCGTCTTGGAATTTTTACGTACTCCCATGAAGAAAATACGCATGCCTATTCATTAGTTGATGATGTTCCTGAAGAAGTAAAAGAGGATCGTGTTGCTGCTGTGATGGCACTTCAACAGGAAATTTCTGCTGAAATAAATGAAACTAAAGTGGGCAGGATTGAAAAAGTCCTCATTGACAGAAAAGAAGGAATGTATTATATTGGACGTTCGGAAGCCGATTCTCCGGAAGTTGACAATGAAGTATTGATTGAAGCGAAAGACACATATTTAAGGGTCGGATCATTTGTGAATTGTAAAATAACATCTGCCGGAGAGTTTGATCTTTTCGCTGTACCAGTCTGATACTATCAATGAACATCTTTCAGAAATTTACTCAAATATTCAGTGATCCATACCCGCTAGAAGATGACCGTAACAGGCATCTGAGGACAGGGTTACTGATCAGTTTGTTTGTAGTTTTCTTCCTGACAATTTTCCGCCCATTCGGCTTATCTGAATTAAACTGGCCCTGGTATAAAGTGATTCCGGTTTTTGTTGGATATGGAGCAGTTACGTTTTTGGTAATTCTAATCGCCGATTTTGTAATTATCCCGGCCTTCCCAAATATTTTTGATGATCGCGAATGGACCGTTGGTAAGAATATAATTTGGTCGGTGATCACCATTGTACTTATAGGTTTGGGAAATCTTTTTTACAGTAGTTTTTTAGGATTTACAGGCATCAGTGGAACCATGCTGCTAACATTTCAGCTGTATACCATTTTGGTAGCTATTTTTCCTGTCACTGTAATCACCCTATTAACAAGAATTCGGTTATTACACAAGAACCTTAAGGTTGTTGAATCTATAAATCAGGATCTGGAAGCCCCGCTGGTTGGACCCTTTGATAATGGACAATTGATATTTAGTTCTGAAAATGGTAAAGATGAATTGTTACTTACTCCGGATCAATTCCTGTTTGCTGAATCTGCCGATAATTACTCCGATATCATTTATGTCGAAAATAACATTGTCAGGCGCGCCTTATTGAGAAGTTCACTCAAGAGATTGGAAGAAATGAACACCTCTGAATTTGTTGTCAGAGTGCACCGGGCTTTTTTGGTTAATATCCGGAATGTTAAAAATGTTTCTGGAAGCAGCCAGGGGTACCGCTTAATTTTTGATCATGTTGAAGAATCGGTGCCGGTTTCCCGTCGCGCCGCCACATCTGTAAAGGCCCTTTTGTCCCGGATTCATGGTCGTTAAGCCGTTTATCCCTTTTTTGCCTGCCATTCATCCCAAATTGCTGATATCCATACCATTGTAAAATTGTTTGGTTGTTGATGTTTTACATTTGTCACATCAAAACAAAACTACGTTATGGAAAATAGTTTCAAATATTGGTTGTATTTGCACATCGCTGCCGGTTTTCTGGCTTTGGTAGTTGCGCCGGTTGCTATGGTGGTTAAGAAGGGTGGCAATGCTCACAGACTTTGGGGTAAGATTTTCTTTTGGAGCATGACGGTTGTAGCCATCTCAGCACTGGTAATGACCTTTCTAAAATCGACTGTGTTTCTGGCATTAGTTGCAGTTTTTAGTTTTTACCTGGCAGCTTCAGGATACAGGGCGTTATACCGAAAGAAAATTAATTCGATAGCAGATGTCAAATTAATCGATTGGATCCTGGTATCCGTTTCCGGTTTATTTTCCCTGGCTTTAATTGGTTTTGGGTTGTTGCTTTTATCAAAAAATGTTTCAGAACCCTTTGGTTACATTTCAGTAGTCTTTGGACTTATTGGTTCACGTTCCGTTTATACTGATATTAAATCATTTACGATTGCAGGTTATCATATCAAGAATTGGCTGTTTCATCACATGTCGGGGATGGTGGGGGCATATATTGCAACCGTTTCAGCTTTTTCGGCAGTAAATATGCAGTTTTTACCGGCAGTAATAAGTTGGTTGTGGCCGACTTTTGTTGGTACCCCTTTGTTGATTTTCTGGATCAGAAAATACAGGCAAAAGATGACTCCCAAAGTATCCTGAGAGCGTCTAAAACTTCAAAAAGCAAGGATAAGTAGTATCTTTGAGCCAAATCAGGCTCATGAAAAATCAGGTAATATCATTTCAGGAAACCCATCAGTTTTCGTCATTGGTCAGTGATTATTTGTTGGGTGATTCTAAATTGAAGCCTTTTTACAATTTACCACCTGAAATTAATTCTTTTGACAAAATGTTTGTCCAGCGAATGCAATTTGAATGTAATCGCGATGTATTGGTTAAGGCACTTCACAATCAATATAAAAATCTGTTGAGAAGTAATAAAGATGCCTTGAAAATCACTTCAAGTGCCATTGATTCTTTATCTTCTGAAAACACATTTACTGTTACAACCGGACATCAGTTAAATATATTTACCGGACCATTATATTCCCTTTATAAAATTTTAACCACTATTAAACTGGCAGATTCTCTGAATGAAAAATATGAGGATAAAAAAGTAATACCAGTATTTTGGATGGCATCAGAAGATCATGATTTTGAAGAAATCAATCACCTGCATGTTTTTGGAAAAAAATATGAATGGAATTATCCTGCAAAAGGTGCTGCCGGCAGACTTTCAACTACCGGAATTGAGCAAATTGCTTCAGAGCTAAAAGCCGTTTTCAGAGATTCTTTTGAAATGCTTGAATATTTTGAGCAAGCATATGGAGAGTCGAATACTCTGGCAGAGGCAACAAGAAAAATAATGCATCACCTGTTTGGGTCATACGGGCTTGTTATTATTGATGGCGATGATCCGGAATTGAAACAACTTTTTGTTCCGGAAATGGAAAGGGATATTTATGAAAGTACTTCCAACCATGCAGTGATGTCGACTTCTGCACAACTTCAGTTGAATTATAAGGTTCAGGTACAGCCCAGGGAAATCAATTTGTTTTATCTCGACAATAATTTTCGTGAACGAATTGTGAAGTCAGAAAGTGGAACATTCCAGGTTCTGAATAGTGATATCAGTTTTTCTGAAGCTGAACTGCGGGCAGCTTTACATGCAACACCGCAAAAATTCAGCCCGAACGTGGTCATGCGACCATTATATCAGGAAAAGATCTTGCCGAACCTTGCATACATTGGTGGGCCGGGTGAATTGAATTACTGGCTTCAATACAAACAGATGTTCGAAAAATTCAACATTTCGTTTCCTGTGCTGATGCTTCGCAATTGCATGATGCTTATAGATAGCTCCACACTAACTAAAATTGGTAAGATCGGACTAAGGCCAACCGATCTGTTTAAAAGTACCGATTCGTTACTGTTTGAACTGATTGAAAACAGTACTGAAGTTCCATTACATACAGATCATGTGCAAGCAGGTATCTTAAAGTTGTTTGAAGAGCTTAGTGGGAATTATAAGCAGGTGGATCCAACATTGATACCGGCAATTGAAGCAGAAAAGCAAAAAATTGTTAAAGCAGTTCAGACTTTGGAAGAGAAGGCAAGAAGATCTCTCAAGAAAAAGAATGAAACGATAGTTAATCAGTTGAAATCGGTGAAGGAAAAATTATTTCCGGGTAATGGACTTCAGGAAAGACATGATAATGGTTTGCCTTTTTTTCAATTGTATGGCAATTCATTTATCAAAGAATTGTACCAGCATACTGATCCATTCAGGAAAGAGTTTCTAATAATTACTGATGAAGAATAAGCAAGCAGTCCGTAAATCAAATCGCATTTAATTATGAAAGATAAATTTATTGAATCGGTAAATGCCGGTTATACTTGTAAAGGAGATTATATTGTTTTAGGAGGTGGTGTTTTAAATGGTGAATCGGTTCCCGGTGTTCATGTTAAAATTCCTCTTAAAACTTTAAACCGTCATGGACTTATTGCCGGTGCAACAGGAACCGGAAAGACTAAAACGCTTCAGGGTTTAGTTGAAGCACTTTCACGAAAAGGGGTTCCATGTTTATTAATGGATATAAAAGGTGATTTGAGTGGAGTGGCAGCGTCCGGAGAACCTAATACTAAAATAGATGAACGCCACCAGAAAATAGGTGTGCCATGGTTACCGGAATCATTTCCTGTGGAGTTTCTGACCATTTCAAATGAAAAAGGAGCAAGACTAAGAGCAACAGTTTCGGAATTCGGACCTGTGCTGTTTTCAAAAATTCTTGAATTAAATGACACTCAGGGTGGAGTAGTTTCGCTGGTTTTTAAATATTGCGACGATAATGAATTGCCATTGCTGGATCTGAAGGATTTTAAGAAGGCACTGCAATTTTTAACCAATGAAGGTAAGGTGGAAATTGAGAAAGAATATGGAAGAATCAGTTCCGCATCAACATCTACTATTATTAGAAAAATTATTGAAATTGAACAACAGGGTGCGGAAGTGTTTTTTGGAGAGCGTTCGTTTGATCCCGATGATCTGACAAGAATTGATGAAAAGGGTAGAGGTTATCTAAATATCATCAGATTGACTGATATACAGGATAAGCCGAAATTGTTCTCGACCTTTATGTTAAGCCTTCTTGCTGAAATTTATGCTACATTTCCTGAAGAAGGAGATGTTGAACAACCAAAGCTGGCCATTTTTATTGATGAAGCTCATTTGATATTTAATGAAGCTTCCAATGCATTATTAGACCAGATTGAAACCATCATAAAACTTATCAGATCGAAAGGTGTAGGCGTATTTTTCTGCACACAACAACCTACTGACGTTCCTGATTCGGTTCTGGCGCAGCTTGGTCTCAAGATTCAACATTCCTTGCGTGCATTCACAGCAAAAGACAGAAAAACAATAAAATCGGTTGCTGAGAATTACCCGCTTTCTGATTTTTATAAAACCGAAGATTTACTCACACATCTGGGAATAGGAGAGGCGCTGGTTACTGCACTCAGTGAAAAGGGAGTGCCGACACCATTGGTACATACTTTATTATGTGCGCCTTCTTCCAGAATGGATGTATTGACTGAGCATGAAATTGATGATTTAATATTGACTTCAACACTGGTGAAGAAGTATAATGAGGAAATTGATCGGGAAAGTGCCTACGAAATGTTGTCTGAAAAAATTGCATCAACACCCGAAAAGCAATCAGATGAATCCTCAGGAAGGAAATCTTCTAAAGAGGGAAAATCCGTTATAGGCGAAGCTGTTGACAGTACTGTTGGGAGACAGGTGATGAGAACTGTAGCCAGAGAGTTGACACGCGGCTTATTGGGAGTGCTTGGTGTGAGTTCCACACGAAGAAAGAAGTCATCGCGTTGGTTCTGAAATCACATATAGCCTGAAACCGTATTGGCATCAATCATGGAATGAGACGCATCGTAAATACATCTTCCATTCTTAATTACAAGAATTTGAGGTGATTCATGCTGAATTCCGAATTTTGAAGCAACCGAATTACTCGTTTCCCGGTTTTCAACAACATTGATCAGGTAAACTTCTTTATCATTTTTCCATTCCCCTTCGAAAAGTTGCTTAGACATACGACTTACGCTGCATCGGGTGCTGTGTTTGAAAATGATTAAAGGTTGCGTTTTGTCTGCAGTAGCCAGATATTGTTCCAGTTCTCTGGTATTATTAATTTCGATCCATTTCATGTTGCAAAGTTATGGTTAATTTGTCGTTATTTGTAAAGTATTAATTATGAGAGTAAAATGAATGAAATCGAGCGTGTTTATTTGCCTTTAAAACCAAATAAAAGAAGGCGGTTCGGGTTAATGATCCAGTCTGTAACTCCGGCAGTTCTATTGATATTGACTGCTGTTTCTGCAAATTCGGAAACCGTAGGAGGGATGTTGCTTCGTGTTTTAACTGCAGCAACCGGACTTATTATAATTTATGGTTCTGTAAAAGATTATAAGAATCCAGGTTCGGGTAAATGGATGGGACTAGATACATCCATGATGTTTTCGGGGATGCTATTGATCGCTCAGGGCGCCTGGATGTACAAACCGGAAAAGGGATTTCAACCGGCTCACATGTTGTTTATTGGAGCATCAGTAATGATTTTTAAAGGAGTCATGTTTCCTGAATCAAAGGTGAAAACAGGATTCGAAATAAATGAACAAACCTTTTCTTTCAAACGATTTCTATTTAGCCGGACAATAGAAATTCCAATGAATGAAATAAATTCATTTAAATTGACCGGAGATAAAATGAGTGTTATCCTTCATTCCGGAAAACAACAAACATTAAACCTGAATGGATTTGAATTAAATCCTGATTTAGCCAATGAGCTTAGCGCTTTGGTGACTGAATTTCAGGAGGAAAACAAAAGTTAATCCTATAGTTTTTCAAGTATAAAATTTGTCATTTTCTGGTACAAATGCAAACGCACCCCACTAATTCCATGGGCTTTATTTGGATAGTAGAACGAGTCGAATTGCTTCTTTTCCTTAACTAACGCAGTTACCATTTCCATCGAATTTTGCATGTGAACATTATCGTCAGTTGTGCCATGTACCAGCAGGTAATTTCCTTTAAGTTTGTCAGTGAAATTGATAGGTGAATTTTCATCATAACCTGTTGCATTCATTTGTGGAGTTTGCAGATATCTTTCTGTGTAGATGGTATCGTAATATCTCCAGTTTGTTACCGGTGCAACTGCAATAGCAGCTTTGAAATAATCTGCACCTTTCGTCATTAGTAAGGATGTCATATAACCACCGTAGCTCCAGCCAAACGCTCCAATTCGGGATGCCTCAACATAGGTTTGTTTGGCCATCCACTTTGCAACTTCAATCTGATCGATTGTTTCAAGTTTTCCAAGTTGTTTGTAGATACATTTATTAAACGCTTCACCACGAGCTCCGGTGCCACGATTATCTACACTCACAATAATATATCCGTTTTGAGCTAGCATCTGGAACCAAAAGTAATTGGGCCCTAACCATTCATTTTTTACTGTTTGACTGTTTGGTCCACCATACATGTATTGAAATACCGGATATTTTTTCGACGGATTAAAGTCTGTTGGTTTAATCATCCAGCCATTTAATGAAATTCCTTCACTGGTAGTGAAGTTGAAGAATTCAGGTTTAGAAAGTTTATATCCCGCCATGGTTTCAGCAACTTTCTTGTTGTCCTTGATTACTCTTACCTGTTTGCCACTCCATATGTGTAACGTGACCGTGTGAGGCTGATCGATTTTAGAATTCGTAATAAAATAGAATTTATAATTGGTACTGAATTTTGCATCACTTGTTCCGGTTGAAGGACTGATTAATCGGGGAGTTCCGCCTTTGGAAACAGCATAAACTTGTTTTTCCATTGGACTATTCATGGCTGCTTGAAAATAATATGTGCCGGAAGCTTCATCAAATCCATAAAAGTCGGTAACATCCCATTTGCCTTTGGTAATTTGTTGTTTCAGCTTTCCATTCAGATCATACAAATAAATATGATTAAATCCATCCATGGTACTGGTCCAGATAAATTCTTTTGATTTTTTCAGGAATGTTAAATGATCTGTTATTTCGATGTAAGCTTTATTTGATTCACTGAACATGAGAACAGATTTACCTGTCGCAGCATCAACGGAATATAATTCGAGCAGGTTTTGCAAACGATTCATTCGCATTACACAAAGTTTGGAGTTGTCCGATGTCCATTTAATGCGTGGAATGTATTGGTCGGCTTCTTTATTAACATCTGCTTTTACTGCTTTACCGGATGTTATGCTATAAATGTAAATCTCAACTGTAGAATTGGTTTCCCCTGCCTTTGGATATTTATATTTTTCTTCCTTGGGATATAAGGTACCATAATAAGTAAGATTGAATTCTTTAACTGCCGATTCATCGAAACGATAATAGGCAATTGATTTCCCATCCGGTGACCATTGGAAACCTTTATCGAATGAAAATTCTTCTTCATATACCCAATCGGTTGCACCATTAATAATTTCATTTCTTTTACCATCCGTTGTTATTTGTGTTTCCTGGTTTGTGGAGAGGTTAACCAGATATAAATTATTGTCTCTCACAAAGCAAACAGATTTCCCATCAGGTGAAAAACTAGCATATTGCTGTTTCCCATTTTTAGATACAGCTGTGGTGCTTTTTGCAGTCACATCATAAACGAAGTTATTCGATTTAGTAGAGTGCCGATAGATAGGTTCTGATTCGGTTTCAAGCAAAAGTTTGGATTCATCAGCACTGAATTGGTAATTACTGATCTCCATTTTTTTCTCCTGGCTTTTATCGGATGCTGAACTCCAAATGGTATCTTTAGTATTTCCGGTTTTGAATTCTAATTTGGTGATATATTGAATACCAGCTTCACTTACCAACTCTGTAAAATGAATTCCATCTTTCATAGAGCGTACTTCGCCCAGTCCAGATGACATAAACTGACGGCTTGCCCAGATATCTTCCAGTTTCAAACTGCTGTTTTGAGCATTAACCAATGAGGTTATAAGCAGCAAGAAGGAAAGCGTGGTTAATTTTATAATTTTCATAATGAATCGAATTGTTTGAGGCAATAAAAATAGTAATTACGATTGAAAGAGACTATTTTCGTATCATGAATTCTGTACAAAAGGGGAACCTTGTGGTATCCAAAAAAGCCCGTTACTTTTATTTAGGTGATTTACAGTCAGTAACAACTGAAATTATTTATGTTTTACATGGATATGGGATGCAAGCATCGGTGTTCATCAAAGAGTTTGAAGTATTGACTCAACCCGGAAGACTTATCATCGCCCCTGAAGGATTGTCAAGATTT
>CAUJFJ010000219.1 GCA_963169675.1 Bacteroidota bacterium | reverse complement strand
AATAGATGTTGTACCGACATTTTCATACGAAATCATGTATGTGGCACTGAAACCGCTTCGGAATGGTCCAGTAGGTGTAATGGAAACACATAAATCATTGAATACGCCTTGCGGTTGATATGCAAAATTGTTCAGGCTGTCAGTTTGTTGAATTCCCGAAAAATAGGCATTCTGAGTCAATGGATTTTGAATATAACTATTTAGTACTTGTGGAACAATAACAAAACTCCCGGAATCGAGGGTAGAAAGTGAATATTCTCCATTCTGATTGCTGAATGAAAAACGTCCAGTGATTTGCTCAATTATCTTCAAATTAGTTAAGTCAGGTTCACCAAAATCCTGAACTAAGTTGCTATTCAAATCTCCAAAGGCACGACCTGAAATTGAGTTGTACTGATCAGTTAATTTTACAATCCAATAATCAGCAACCCCAATGCAATTTTCAGTTTTATCACCCGATATGGGCGATAATGACCGTCCAGCCAAAACAATGCCTCCGTCAAATGTTTGATCAATTGCGTAAAGTTCATCCCTACCATTTCCACCTACGGTTTTCTGCCATAAAATATTTCCCACAGAATCTATTTTCAAAACCCAATAATCAGCAGCTCCTCTGCTATTCTCGGTTTTGTCATCAGAAATACTCGACCAGGAAAATCCGCCTAAAAGAAACCCACCGTCATAGGTAGCGTCAAGGGCATAAAACTCATCAATAGTACTTCCACCAATAGTATTCTGCCATTCAATGTTTCCTGAAGCATCAGTCTTAACAATCCAATAGTCAGGGCCACCTAGACAAACTTCAGTTTTATCACCGGAGATGGTTGATCTTGAAAATCCTCCTAAGACATAACCACCATCTTGTGATTGTTTCACTGACATCAGCTGATCGATTAGATTACCACCAATGGTATTTTCCCATTGAACATTTCCTACAGAATCAGTTTTAACAATCCAATAATCAAAATCACCTAAAGAGTTTTCTGATTTGTCTCCGGAAATATTTGATGTAGACATGCCTCCTAAAATAAAACCATTATCACTGGTATTTTGAATAGAATAAAGAAAGTTGTATTCATTCCCTCCGATTCCATTCTGCCATAATATATTTCCAACTGAATCAATCTTGACTATCCAATATTCTGAAAATCCATTATTAGGTTCAGTCTTATCTCCTGAAATACCTGATTGAGATGATCCACCTAAAACAAAACCACCATCATTGGTTTGAACAAAAGATTGTATATTTTCATATTCATCTCCACCAATTGTATTTTGCCACTGAATCACACCTCCAGCATCCACTTTAACAACCCAATAGTCAGCCCATCCTAAACAATTTTCGGTTTTATCTCCAGATATATTGGAGCTTGATTCACCAACCAGAATATAACCTCCATCGACAGTTTGCTGAACACAATAGAGAAAATCATCACCAGATCCACCGATTGAATTCTGCCATTGAATATCGCCAGAGTCATTGGTTTTAATAACCCAGTAATCATAACCTCCATTGCTATATTCAGTTTTATCACCCGAAAGAGAAGAGTTTGAAACCCCACCAAGAATATATCCTCCATCTGAAGTTTGTTGAACAGAATATAACCAATCGTCCCCCAAAGCCCCAATATTATTTTGCCACTCAATGACCTGAGCAACTGTAATTGAACTAGCTAACGAATAAAAGATTAAAAAGAATAAAAAATGTTTTTTCATAAAGTATTTAAGTCGTATTGGCTGAAATCGCCTTGAGATAGAATAATGTCGGATTAAGAATTTAGATTTACATCTTCAGCAACTTCTTCACTGTTGCATTTCCATCAATAACCAATCTTACCAAATATATACCGGAGCTTAATTCAGCAGTATTAAGGTCTAATTTGTTGGGACCAGCTTTTAGTTGATGGTTCTCTAAAGAAATCAGCTTTCCTTGCATGGTAAGAAGGGTTACTTGTGCTTGAGTCGATTGAATTGTATTCACATCAATGAAAGTTGCACCAGATGTTGGGTTCGGATAAATGGAGTAATCGTACTTATCACTAAGTGTCTGTAAACCTGTTGGTAAAACAATATTTGTAACTGCAGTGTTGGTAAGCACCGGATCATTGAAATCGAAGTAAATCGCTGCATTATTATTTATAAAGTTACCTGCAACCAAATTTGTTTTAGGTTGGATGCGGTAACGAACATAGCCATGACTGAGGAGTTCATTAATATTGCTATCGGGTAGCAAAATATTGTTAAACTTAAACTCCATGTTATTTTCCCAGGAACGCCAATTGAGTTCGACATTATGAGAAGCATTCACGAACTCAAATGAACTCAAATCAAGTTTCTTAATATCAATGGGGTTGAGAATATTCACTGTGAATGCTGTATCGTTGCCGGTATTCTGAAAACGGATGATGTACTCTAGAAATGGTTGACCAGCAAGTTGTGTAGTGGTTAACGTTTCATCACTCACCAGAATATCATTCGGATCAAAAGAACCAGTCACACTCACATCCCAATCGCTATAGTTGCAAGCAGGATTAGCATCACCGGCAACAGGTTCTATGCGGACAGAAGAATTTAACATCGAGCCAATAACTAATCCGCTATCCACACTTACACCAATCATAAATTCACCAGATTCAAAGGGCAGGAGTGGGCTAAGAGTCCACGCTACAGAATCAGGAGCAATTGTTGAAGGTGTAACGGTAGCCATTGCATAACTCACATTGATATCGGGAAAAAATACAACTGAAGGATTTGTTATAGTTGTTGTTCCGACATTTTCATAGGAAATCATATAAGATGCCAGAAACCCACTCCGGAAAGGACTCAGTGGCGTAATGGTGACACATAAATCATTTAATACACCTTGTGGCTGAAATGCAAAATCATTCAGGTTATCGGTTTGCTGAAATGCTGGGAAATAGGAATTTTGAGAAGCAGGGGATGCAGTATAATTATTGAGATTTACGGGAACTACATCAAAGCTTCCGGAATCAAGTACTGAAACTAAATAATCTCCATTTTGATTAGTGAATGTAAATCTTCCAGTGGCTTGTTCTGTAATTTTTTTATTTACCAAGAGAGGTTCGCCTAAATCTTGAGAATTATTACTGTTCAAATCGGCAAATACAGTTCCGGAAATTAAATTGTATTTATTGGTAAGTTTTACGATGCAAAAATCATCTGCACCATTATTGACATCAGTCATATCACCTGAATTTTCAGAGTCAGAGGAGCCTGCCAGCATAAATCCTCCGTCGGTTGTTTCCAAAATATCGATCAAAATTTCCTCATCACTTCCACCAATTGTATTTTGCCACTGAATGGTGCCTGTGTTATTTGTTTTTACTACCCAGAAGTCATGTACACCTATACTATTTTCTGTTTTATCGCCTGAAATTCCGGATGCCGAAAACCCGCCCATAATATATCCTCCATCAGTAGTTGGTTTTAAAATTTTGCACAAATCATTGCCACTACCACCGATGGAATGCTGCCATTGAATATTGCCTGAAGCATCAGTTTTGACCATCCAATAATCATATGAACCGTTACTATTTTCTGTTTTATCGCCAGATAAATCTG
>CAUJFJ010000218.1 GCA_963169675.1 Bacteroidota bacterium | reverse complement strand
GAATATTTAAGTAGCTGTTTGTATAAGTCAGCTGAAAATTCAAACAGTTGATTTTGGACAAAAACAGGAAGTAGGTTTTTAGAATTGATATGCAAACTTTTCTTCTGTGGCGTTAATTCAAAACATTTTAAAAGGCATTGTGATGCTTCGCTAATATCTCCGGTTTCTACTAATGCGTTTGCAAGGTTCATTAATGCTCCGCTGTTTTCAGGGTCAATTTCAACAGCTCGAAGCAAACAAGTTTTAGCATCGGCATTATTGTCAAGTTCCAAGTAAATTGCACCTAAATTGTTTAATGCTGTCGAACTATATTGATATAAATAAACAGCTTTCTTAGTTGCTTCTAAAGCATTTTGAAAATTGCCTAACTCATATTCTAATCGTCCTTTTTGAGACCAAGCCGAATAATGGTCAGGTTGATGACTTAAATATTGGTCAATTGCTCTAAGTGCTTCTTTGTTTTCCCCGATTGCAGACAAGGAACGAGAAAGAATATATAATTCTTCTAACTTATCATCTATTGAAATAATTTGCTTTGGTATTTCAATACCTTCATTTTTTGCAACTCTGTCCAAGTCCTTGAATAGTTCTTGAAATTTTTGGTATCGTTTAGATAGGTCTTTTTCAAGACACTTTTTACAAATTTCAAAAAGTGGGTGATTTATTTTCTTTACTGGTTCACTTAAATGAACTTGTCTTATGTCAGGACTTGACATTACATAAGGATAAGCACCTTTTGTGATTAGCTGATACAGAACTATTCCAAAACTATAAATGTCGCTTCTGTGGTCAATACTGTCAGGGCGAAAAATTTGTTCTGGTGAGTAATATAGTGGTGTTCCACCACTGACTTTCTCATCATTCAAATATGATTTTGAAAGCCCAAAGTCAGTTATCTTTAAATTGAGTTCTTTGTCAATAAGAATATTGTCTGGCTTTATATCGGAATGGGCAATCATTCCTTTTCCAAGACAATGGTTCATTCCGTATGAAAATTGAACTGCCCATTTTATTATCAAATGTAGCGGTAGATTTTTCCCAATATAGTTTGTTAATCTGTTTTCTCCGTTTTCATTGCCTTCAACAAATTCCGCTGCTACGAATATTTTTCCGTCAAACTTTTCCGCAAAAAGTGTCTTAACGATATTTTGATGCACACCAAAAGAAGTCCAGTTTTTCACTTCGGTAAAGAATAGTTCTTCAAGATGTGGTTTAATGTCTTGGTAGCTTTTTAAAACAAATGGAAACCCTACACCTTGTTTCTCAACAAGAAATACGTGTCCCATTGCACCACCAAACTGTTGCAATACTTTATATTCTCCACCTATGTATTTTGTCGTTTCTGTCATTGTCGGTGTGTCGGTCTTAAAATGCCCTATAACTCACTTATTCACGCCACAAACACAAAATATTAACCGTGTATGAAACGCTTATTTGCGCTAGTTCTCGTGGCGGGTTATAAAATTAACATAAATATTATAAACTATCAAATGGCGACTTAATATTTTGGATGCTCCGGGTGCTTACATGGGTATATATTTCCGTGGTGCGACTACTGTTATGTCCCAATAGTTCCTGGATGAACCGTATGTCAGTACCGCTTTCATGCAAATGTGTGGCATAACTGTGTCGCAACCAATGCAATGTAACCGGTTTCTGTATATTGGCTTTCTCTATTGCTAGCTTCAAAACCTGCTGCAGACTCCTGGCAGCATACTGCTCACCCGGTTCTTGACCTTCAAATAACCACTTTACCGGTCTATAAACCACAAAGTAAGCTCTCAACATTTCAATTAGCTTCAAACTCAAAGGTACTATTCTATCTTTTTTTCCTTTCGACTGCCTGATTAATAATACATTGCGATTGCTATCTACATCCTTCGGCAATAGTCTCAGCAGTTCCCCCGCTCTCAAACCGCATCCATAAATTAAAGATAGCATGGCCTTGTGTTTTTGATTTTTCACAACCTCCAACAATGCCTTCACTTCTTCCTTGCTCAGTACATTTGGCAACCGATGCTCCGGTCGGGGACGAGGCAGCTTCAAAATGTCAATGCCACTTTTTTCGATTATCTTGAAAAAGAATTTTATTCCGTTCACTACATGGTTCTGATAGGCAGAAGAGAGCTTATTGGAAAGAATATACTCCGTGTTAAAACGAATTACATCGGCATTGTCGATTTCCACAATCGCCTTCGGATGCATAAAATTTAAAAATATATTCACTCCATGTATATAAGATTTCATGGTACTTTCAGCATACCTCTTACTTTGCATCCACGCCTTAAATGCATCTAATTTTTCCTGATAAATTGCTAGTTTTTCAGATTCTACCTTTGCAGATGGCTTATTGTGGTTGACTTTCAGTATTACGTTTACAGAATCAAATTGCCCGGCAACACTGAACGCTGACAGTTGTTGCTGCAGCAGACTCATGTTTTCATCGCTGTAAGCCACCACCCATGCTCTGTTAGATCTGCTCCACTGTGCAGGCACAATTGATTTTAGTTTATCTATGATTTGCTGATTAAATGGGAATCGAATAAAAATTACTTCTGATTTTTTGTAACTCCCTGTTTCAATGTTTATGTTCTCGAAAATCATTTATAAAAAGTTTGAAAAGTTTTCCAAAATCGGCAGGCGGATCAGAAATCCCTCTGGCAATCCTTAATCCTTAATCCTTAATCCTTAATTCTTAATTCTTAATTCTTAATCCTATAGAATAGTGACTAACAAGAAGTGAGAATTGAATAATATTTGCTCCCTTTCCTTATTCAATTTGTAATATTCAATATTTGTTATTCAATATTTTGAGACTGCTATGACACACAAATTAATATTTCAGTCGCTGAATCACAATGCTGCCTGTCTTCATGATACTTTTATTGAAAATTGAGTAACAAGAAGTGAGAATTGAATAATGACATTTGCATAGAACTATAAAATCTTTCTATCCAGTTGCCAATATATCATTTATCATCTATAATTTATCATCCAAACGAAATTTCCTTCTGCGTAGAAACAAATTAATCCTATCATGCGCTCGCCAGACTCTGATATTTTTTAACCAGCAAATTTAAAAAGTTGGTTAGTGGTTTTTCTGCCATCATTTTCAAAAACGGATTGAGATCGGCATCGAAAGCTAGTTGTAAATTCGAAGTTGTAGGAGTTGCTCCGGGCGTTATGTTGCAATAGAGGAAAAAGTCGAATGGTGCTTTGCCATTGCGCTTAATTTTCACTTCTGAATTGGGAGTTTTGGAATCCATTGCCATACCAAGAGAAGCCATTCCTTTGATATTAAAGCTGCATGTTTCGGTATCTGAGACCCAATCGGTAACCTGCTCCGGCATCAGTTGCTGAAAATTATTAAAGTCGGAAAGAAATTGGAAAACAGCTTCAGGAGACTGTGCAATTTCAGTCTTATCACTTTCTATTCTGGTCATAATGTATTTCTAAAAAATTTATTCTTTGCCCCAGTTAGCCGGGTCATTTCGCCATTGTTTAAGATTCTCGAGATCGGACTGACCAACATAGCCGTGTTTGAGTGCCTGTCCAATCAAATTGTCGTAATTACTTAATGAATAAACGGGACAATTTGCATTGCGAAAGGCATCATTAGCCTGATCGAATCCATAGGTGAAAATGGAAATCATTCCCTTGACCAAAACACCACTTTCGCGCAAAGCATGTACAGCCTTCAGACTGCTTTGGCCGGTAGAAATAAGATCTTCAATAACCACACAGGATTGGTTTTTGTGCACCTCCCCTTCTATTACATTCTGGCGTCCATGTTCTTTTGCCGATGATCTGATATAAACAAAAGGCAATCCCATGGCTTCAGCCACCAAAGCACCGTGTGCAATGGCACCTGTTGCAACGCCGGCAATAACATCGGGAGTCCCGAATTTCTCATCAATTACCTTTACTAACTCCTGCCGGATATACGTTCTTATCCTCGGATGACTTAAAGTGATCCTATTATCACAATAAATTGGTGATTTCCACCCCGAAGCCCATGTAAATGGCTGTTTAGGTTGTAACTTTACAGCTTTAATCTGTAAAAGGAAATCGGCTATATTTGAAGCTGTTGTTGCCATCAGTATGAAACAAATGTACAAAGTTTTTATTAACGACCAAGTGATCTGTTTCACTACCCCCGGAATTTTATCGAAAAAACAGGCTTTGCCAATTGATTCCACTATCGGTTTAGCGCATCTTCCTGACTTCCTTACATCCCCTGAAAACCTTCCTGTTCCTGCCTTTCAGGTCATTTCTGATAATCCAAAAAATTCGTTTAACACGTTCCTAAAACAGTTCCGGCTCATCAGAGCTGCAGGAGGAATTGTTTTGCATACTAAAGAAGCAAACAAGGTGCTGATGATTTTCAGGTTGGGGAAATGGGATCTTCCGAAAGGAAAAATTGAAAAGGGCGAAAACCGGAGAAATGCCGCCAAAAGAGAAGTGGAAGAAGAATGTGGTGTACAGGAAATTAAAATTCTGCAACCTTGCAACGACACGTTTCACCTTTATCAGCTAAAGGGAAAATGGGTCATAAAACAAACCCACTGGTATCTGATGAATGGCATCACCAATGGTGAACCGGTGCCTCAGACGGAAGAAGGAATTACCGAAGCAAAATGGCTAAAGAAATCTCAAATCAGAGCACTGCTTCCACTCAGCTATTCGGCAATTGCATCCCTGTTAAAGGAAACTATTTTAAGCCGAAACTGACTTCGCCGTTGCCGCTTTTCCCAGGGTTAATCCGGGATATACTTTCAAGGCTTCTTCGAGGCATTTCATAGCTTTTTTGAGCGAATCCAAATTCAGCACATAGGCAACCCTTACCTGATCGGTTCCGGCACCCGGTGTTGAGTAAAAACCTGTTGCAGGAGCCAGCATGACCGTTTCTTTATTGTAATCGAACGATTCCAGCAACCATTGGCAGAAGGTGTCGGCATTATCGATTGGCAATTTGGCAATGGCATAAAAGGCACCGCTTGGCATTGGACAAAAAACGCCTTCCATTTTGTTCAATGCTTCAATTACAAAATTGCGTCTCGCAACATACTCTTCAATCACCGCTTTGAAATAAGATTCAGGTGTATCAATGGCAGCTTCAGCAGCAATTTGTCCAAAGGTTGGCGGACTCAATCGTGCCTGGGCAAATTTCAATGCCGCGCTCATGACTTGTTTATTGCGGGAAATGAGAGCACCAATTCTTACGCCACATGCACTGTATCGTTT
>CAUJFJ010000217.1 GCA_963169675.1 Bacteroidota bacterium | reverse complement strand
TTTTCACCTGGATCCTGGGGTCTACCATCTTACAGACCAGCCATTATTTGCGAGTGATCATGCGGAAGGGGAGTCCAGCATTTATTTTACCATCCATTTTTCACCGGAGTTGCTTGCCGGTATCGGCAGCGACCAATCTCCTGTTATCAGGCTCCCTGGACCAGTGCCTAAGGACCTGCTCGAAATAGTGTATGATATCCTGAAATGCCCCTTCCAGGAATCCCTGAGAGACTTCTACTATGCCAACAAAGTCCGGGAGATCCTGTTCACCCATACGGTGTCTCTACCCGTGGTTTTGCCCGGGGAATTAAGCCCCGAACAGATTGCCCAGATGTATGAAGCGGACCGGATCATGGCCAATAACCTGGATGGCAAAATTACCATCCCGGAACTGGCCCGTATGCTGGGAACCAATTTTGTGACCCTGAAGAAAAACTATGAAAAAGTATTTGGTATCGGGCTGTTCCCCCGTTTGATGCAACGGAAAATGGAGCATATCAAATTACTGTTGGAAAAAACCGACAAACCACTCAAAGAGATTGCTGACCTGTCCGGTTATCAAACCTTGCCCGGTTTTATTAATGCATTCCGGAAACGGTTTAAGATGACTCCCAATGACTGGCGAAAAGAGAGGCGGGGCTTTTAGTGAGAGTAGTCATAATGAATTTGTCTCCTTACTTATTCTGTTGATCAACAATGCCTTACAAGGAACCGTCTAATCGGACCGGGTACTGATACCGGAAACTTATTATAATGTAAATAATATTTTACAATTTATCCTATATTTGTAAAATATAATTAGCATTATGAAGGATAAGAAGCTTCAGCTATTGCCAAGCACCGCTAAAATCCTAGCAGAACTTGGTGAGAATATTAAGCTGGCCCGGTTACGCCGCAAGTTAAGTGCAGAGCAGGTGGCAGAAAGGGCTAATATCAGCCGGCCAACCTTGCACTCCATAGAAAAGGGCCTACCGGGGGTTGCTATGGGCTCCTATGCCCAGGTGCTTTTTGTATTGAACCTGGAAAAGGATTTATTAAAAGTGGCTGCGGATGATTTACTTGGCAGAAAGCTTCAGGATGCAAAATTGACAGTAAAGGAAAGGGCACCCAGAAAATAAAGTTATGGCAGCAACAAATTCAAAAAAAGAAATTCAGGTATATGCTCATTGGCTGGGTTTACAAGAGCCTTCGCTAATGGGTATATTGTCAGTTACACCATCGAAAGGAAAGGAAACCTTTTCTTTTGAATATGCGGATGGATGGTTGCAATCCGGCTTTTCCCAAATGATAGATCCAGACCTGCAACTTTATTCAGGAGCCTATTATCCACGGGATGATAAACCCAATTTTGGTGTTTTCCTGGATTCATGTCCGGACAGGTGGGGAAGAGTATTGATGCAACGAAGGGAAGTTGCTATCGCAAAACAGGAAGGCAGGGCTGCAAAAAAATTACTGGAATCAGATTTTTTATTAGGCGTATATGATGGGCACAGGATGGGTGCACTTCGTTTTAAAGCAGAAAATGATGGCCCTTTCCTGAACGACAACAAGTCAATGGCGGCTCCACCATGGACATCGCTACGAGAACTGGCGCATGCGAGTTTAAAATTTGAAGAAGACAATACAGATGACCCGGAATACCTGAAATGGGTGGATCTGTTGATAGCCCCTGGTTCTTCTTTAGGAGGAGCCCGGCCAAAGGCAAGTGTGATGGATGAACATACCAATTTATGGATCGCAAAATTCCCCAGCAGGAATGATGATAAAGATATAGCAGCCTGGGAAATGGTAACCAATCAACTTGCCATAAGCGCAGGGATCAATGTCGCTCAAGGAAAGTTGCTGCAGTTTAACAACCGCTATCATACCTATCTCACAAAACGTTTTGACAGGACCATTGCCGGGGAACGGATTCATTTTGCCTCTGCCATGACCTTGCTGGGTCATATGGACGGAGAGGATGCCTTCGGCGCAAGTTACCTGGAACTGATGGAGTTTATATCCCGGCACGGCGCTTCGGTGGAAAATGATCTCGAGGAACTTTGGCGAAGAATTGTATTCAGCATCTGCGTTAAAAACACCGACGACCACCTGCGTAACCACGGTTTTTTACTTTCGGAAAAAGGATGGCTGCTTTCCCCGGCATATGATATTAACCCCAATGAATACGGAAAAGGGCTAAGCCTGGCTATCACAGAAACAGATAACGCACTGGACCTGGATACCGCCATGGAAGTAGCGGGTTATTTTCGTCTCTCAGATGATAAAGCTGCGCAGATCATACAAGATATTTCCACTGTGGTGAAAGACTGGAGGAAAGTGGCAACAGCCTATAAAATTGCTACTGCTGAACAAGAAAGGATGTCTGCAGCCTTTACTGGTGCAACTTAACTCCAGCATTTGATCAATTAATTTTGATAAGGATTCATTTTCCCTTTTTTCCACCTGACTTAGGATTCATTTGCTGCCCCCGGTTACCCTGGTTTTGCGAATACTGTTTGTTTGTACCCGATGTGCCCTTGTTGACGTTCTGCTGATTGGCACTGTTATCAGCAGGCTTGATTGCTTTTGACATAGTTTTATTTTTTGTAAAACTATTAAGTCCGGACACAATAGAGTCCAGAATGTAACGAAACTGATCTTTTTGTAACGAACTAATATGCCGGTACGCATTCTTTTTTGCAATGAAATCTGCTACACACCTTTTTGAGATTTTAATACGGGAATATTTTTCGGAAATGCTATGCGCCATTTTATCAATAACAAGTTCGGTGCTCACTAAGTTATAATACCGGATATTGACGCAGCAACTCCTGTTGACCTGGCAAAAATGAAAGTTGCTCTGGTCCAGTTGTTTCAATAATTCAGGAAATCCTGTTTCTGTATAGATAAGATCAGTTACGGTTTCATCGCCACCAACATACGAAACCGGCTTGTTTAGCAAAATCACCTTAGTCCTTCCTTTTGAGAATAACCCAACAATATCACCCACTTTAATCTGAAATGAATAGCCTTGGTTTTTAAAAGATCCTTTTACAACGACCGGTGGCGGTTTGAGTAAAATGGAATACTCATTCTGAATGATCTGAAGGTCATCAAAAAGCTTTAGAAACCAATCTCTTTCATAAATCTGGAGCAAACGATTCTTCTCGCGTAGTTCAATTCTAAGGAGTTTGACCCTTGCTTTTAATTTCTGTACAACGTTATTTGTTGATTGAGAGGAACTATTCATTGCCTGGAATATGATGGTATTCTTAAATGACCAGCATAACAGTTTTTTATAATAAAAATCTACATTGCTTTTAAAGTAGCAATATCTGAATCGTACGGGTGAGCAACAAGGTAATTAATGATTGCAGAAAGCAGTTCTAATTCTGCGAGATTATGCCTTCTTAATTCCCGAAAAAGTTTTTTAAATCTTTCATCTTTTTTGCTATTGACGGTTTTAGTTGTTTTTCTAAACCGGTCAAAATCTGAAGGAATACCGAAATCTTCCAGATTAATACCCGCAGCATTGACATTATGTAGTATAAACCGCTCCATTGCCGGAACCACCCTGATGATGAAATGATTTCGGGCCTTATGCTTATGTAATTCCAGGTTACCTTTGGCAAGCACTATGTCAAACTCGTTGAGATAATCCAATTCTTTTTTATCCTTATCGACTATGCCGAGGGCAAAGTTGTCTGTAAAATGTTCCTTCATTACTTTGGCAACCGTACCACAGCCTTTCTGGTGGTTATAACCCCGTAGTGGCGGTACCAGCGTTTCCACAAGGTTTGTATCAATATAACATTCAGGGATGACAGACAAATCCATATCACAGATAAGTTTCGCTGTTTGTAAATAAATCAACCCCGTGCTGGTATATTTCATGAAGTTGGCCTGTGGTCAGGTGATTAACCACAGTCTGACGATCTTTATAGTCCACCATATAGACACTTAATTCTTCCCGTGCGTTTTCCAAAAGGTCATTCAGTATAAAGGGGCTGTGTGTGGCAATAAAATACTGGTTATCCCTTTTGCTGATTATTTCCTGTGTCAGGTGAGTCATATAGGGAGGGAAAGAATGAGCTTCCGGCTCTTCAAACAAAAGGATACTGTTGTTAGCCGAAATAATTGCGGCTTTATAAAATATAATCCGCTGAAAAGTATCTGCAACCGAATTGTATGGAATCAGGAACAGACCATCCTGTTTGTCCTGAATCACTTTAATGGTCTGGCTTGCTTTGTCGAAGGCTATTTCCAGGTTGTATTCCCGGAAAAGTGAGATTACCTGCTGTTTTAATTCACTATAATTCTCAATGATAGATAATAAATTGCTTCCAAAAGGTGGGATCAGGTATTTTGAATGCCCTTTTTTGTAAACGATATTATGCTTGTACTGGTATTTTTTAACAGGGGGTTCAAAGTAAGGATGATTAGAAATGCCTTTTACAATCAGTTTGTCATCAACCTTCAGATTTTCCCATGAATCACTAAAGAAATTGATGTGGGCCCTAAGGCCTTCCTTTGGATTATAGCCCATTCTGCATACTCCCTCTGGTGTTTCAATTATGGCATCTTCATCCGTATTTCCATTATAGAATAATTCCGTCTCATTCTCCAGCCTGATCAAATGGGACAGTTTCCGGGTGGAATTTTCCCGAAGAAAGGGAATCGAAAAGGTTGAAAGGGCTTCGAGGATGTTAGATTTACCAACATTGGGCTTACCTATAAAAAGATTGATACGGCCACAGTTCTGAATCACCAGATTCCGGATAGATTTAAAATTCCTGATAGAAAGGGTGTGAATTTTATTTGTCATATTTAGTTTTTGGCCAATGCGATTTAACCAGTTTTAATGATTGTAGATAAGTTAATCAAACCCCTCCGAGAAAAACTCTTTCGGTGTCATTCCCAGGCCATCTATGATCTTTAAAAGGGTACGCATTCTAATATCATCGTAATTCCCAGATTCATATTTTGACATACCCACTCTTGATACTTCTATGTCATAAGAAAAAAGTTCAGCAGAATTAAAGCCATTTTTTTTTCTGAGAACCTTGATTCTTTTTCCAATTCTATTCAAGAATTCATCATGATTAAAATGTCCTAATGTAGCCTTCTTTCTTTCTTGTC
>CAUJFJ010000216.1 GCA_963169675.1 Bacteroidota bacterium | reverse complement strand
TGGAGATACTTATGCACAAGCTACTGCCTTTGGTTCAAGTCTTCCAAACATGGAATCATGGTTGATTACTCCGGCTTTTGATTTAGCAACAGCTGATACGCTTTCTTTCCGTTCATCATGGGGATTCTTTGTCCACAATGGTTTGTCGGTGTGGATTTCTACCGATTATGATGGTGTGAATTTCGCATCTGCAACATGGACACAACTTACTTGCACACTTGCCGTTCAGGCCGATGGTCAGTATGTGTGGATCCCTTCCGGAAATGTTCCTCTTACTTCATTCAGCGGAAACAGTGCTCATATCGGATTTAAATACACCGGTGATGGCACTACAAATACTACAACATGGCGGATTGATGATGTGGTTGTGAAGTAAAACTCACCACTCCTTATTCCGGTTTATTGAAATACAATAATGAAGGCTGTCTCACTGAAGACAGCCTTCTTTGCATAGATAATCCATTTTAATTTTTGAACTGATTCCAAATATTGCTGCATGAAAAAATTATTTATCCTCTGTCTGTTTCTGATCACCAATCATTCTGTTTGGTCGCAGTTAATTTCTATTGCAGATGCACGGCTTCAACCCGCCGGCAGTACAGTTACAGTAAGCGGAATAATTACTTCAGGCTCAGAATTCGGAACCATTCGCTATATGCAGGATGGCACCGGTGGAATAGCAGTATTTAGCTCCGCACTTTCAACTACTGTTCGTGGTGATGTCGTTACTGTTACCGGTGTTACTTCTCAATTTCAAAACCTGCTCGAAATTACACCAGTAAATTCATGGTCGCTGCAGGCTTCCGGAAATCCATTGCCTACACCTGTGGTCCTTACTCCTAACCAGGTAGTTGAAAATTATGAATCAACACTGATTCAAATTAATAACGTAAACTTTGCTACAACAGGTGTTTTTCAAGGAAATGCGAGTTATAATTTTACAAGCAATGGTGAAACCGGAGTGGTTTATATCCGCTCTTCAAACCCATTGGTAGGAACTGCCATTCCAACAAGTAACATTACTTTGTATGGTTTGGTATCTCAGTTTGCAACCCAATATCAGATTCTTCCAAGAGATATTAATGATCTGGTTACTTCTTCCGGAATTGCCATTACAACAACTCCACATCCATTGAATATTTCAAACAGTGGTTTCTTTGTTGCGTGGAATACCAATATTCCCGGCGATGCATTTATTCGTTATGGAAACACTCCAAATCTGGAGCTGGGTTCGATTGCAGGTGGAACCGGAACAACTTCTCCGGTGATTGCCATTTCAGGAACTGATGCATCTGAATTATTTTATGTGCAGGCGTTTTCTGTTGATGGAAATGATACCGCTTTCTCGGCAGTTAAATCTTATATCACAGCTTCTAATTCAACCGGAATTATTAAAACGTATTTCAACAGACCTGTTGATGTAAATGTTGCAACCCCGTTTTCTAATGCTGCGCAATACATATCGCTGGCTTTCGATGATACTTTAAAAGCATATATCGACAGAGCAATTAGCACCCTGGATATTGCTATTTATAGCTTCGATGCAACTAATACCGGATTGATATCTGCTGCAATTAATGATGCTTACAATCGTGGTGTCAGAGTTCGTCTGGTTGCAGATGGTGGTAATGCAAATGCCGGATTGGCAAATTTAAATCCTGCTATACCCGTTTTACTTTCTCCAACAACTCCTTTTAACTATTATGGCATTATGCACAATAAATTTTTCGTGATTGATGCCGGTCATCCGGATGCAACGAAACCGGTAGTCATGAGCGGTTCGACTAACTGGAGTAGTGATCAGCTTACAGTCGACAGAAATAATCTTGTTTTTATTCAGGATCAGTCGCTGGCAAAAGTTTATGAAATGGAATTTGAAGAAATGTGGGGTGGAAGTGGTGCGCAACCTGTACCGGCAAATTCTAAATTTGGCCCCGACAAACAAGACAATACCCCTCATGAAATTAATGTTGCAGGAACTTTGGTTGAAAGTTTTTTCAGCCCATCCGACAATACCAACAATCAAATTCTTCGTACAATAAATTCTGCTAATCATGAACTCTATTTTGCAACTTTAGTTTTCACCCGATTCGATTTAGCTTATGGTGTGGAAGAGCGCGTAGATATCCATGGTGTTTATGCTGCAGGTATTATGGATGATTCTACCAATGGTAGTGGAACATCATTTCTTATTATGCAAGGAGTGATGGGAAACAATATGCTGCTTTTTGATCATGCATCGCAACCGGGAATTCTGCATCATAAATATTTGATAGTTGATCAGGATCATTCCGGTTCTGACCCTCTGGTGCTCACCGGCTCACACAATTGGAGCAGCACAGCTAATTTAAGAAATGATGAAAACACTTTGATCATCCACAGTCAGCTTCAGGCTAATCAATTTTATCAGGAATTTCATAATCTCTTTAATTCCAATGGTGGGGCAGTAGGTGTATCTGAATTGTTTGATGCAAGTACGAATTTGGTGGTTTATCCAAATCCGGCTACCACTGCCATCGGAATGAAAATGAATGATGTTAAAGACGAAAATCTTGCAGTCGAATTTTTAAGTCTGGATGGTAAAGTTGTTATTGAAAAATCGGTAACAGGCCAACAAATGGAAGAAGGAGTGAGCTTTGAAAATCATTCACTTTCGAAAGGTGTTTATGTGATTCGCATCACAGGTAAACTCACTAATGAAGTTCGCAAAGTTGTGATTCAGTAACTACAACTTTTTTTCTGTTATCCATTTTAGCATTGTCTCCAGAGTCCACTCTGCAGCCTCTGCATGTACCCAATGGCCTGCTCCTGGAGCAGTTTGAATTTCAACATCCCCAAATTGTTCGAAAATGGCTTTTTCATCTTCGTAAGATATGTAAGCCGACCGTTCACCCTTGATAAACAAAGTTGGTAAAGGAAATATTCCGTTAAACTTAAGTTCCTCTCCAACATTTTCAATTTGTGCGTTGATTGCTTTCAAATTAAATCGCCAGTCAAACTGATCTTTCTCTTTGCGGTACAGATTCTTCATCAGGAATTGAATCACATCTTCTTCCTGAATAGATTGTCTTAAAACCATTTCTGCATCCCCACGAGATTTCAGGGAATCGATATCAACAGATAGCAGAGCATCAAGAATTTCCCGGTGATGAATAGGGTAGAACCTCGGTGCAATGTCTACTATTATCAAGCCTGAAAGCAATCCGGGATTTGTGAAGCCCAATTGAAGAGCCGTTTTGCCGCCCATCGAATGTCCCACTATCAACGGTTTGATCAATTTTTCAGTGGCTATTAATTCTTCCACATCCTGAGCCAAAAGCTGGTAATTAAAACCGTCATCTTGCGGTGACTGGCCATGATTTCTTAAATCGGCAGTTATAACATGATACCCGAATCCGGAAAGTGCTTTTGCAAATGTTTGCCAGTTATCGGATGATCCAAAAAGGCCATGAAGGATGACAATGGGTCTCCCGCTGCCGAATTTTCTTGTGAATAATTTCATGTGGCAAAAATAACAGATAATTCACTGGTTTTGTTGATTGATTTTCGCCCTTTCGACATCCATATTCTTTAAAAGGAATTGTATTTATAGGTATTTTTGCAGTCACATTTCACCCTAATATCATGCTTCTTATCCGGAAAGGTACACCCGACGATTTGCCACAGGCACTGAGCCTGATTCAGGAACTGGCCCGGTTCGAAAATGCACTGGAAGAAGTAAAAACTACGGTTGATCAGATGCTTGCGGATGGTTTTGGACCAAATCCTGCTTTTAAGATGATTGTAGCTGAATTTGAAGGACAATTGGTAGGTTTGGCTGTTTATTTCCTCAAATACAGTACGTGGAAAGGAAAGGGTGTTTATTTGGATGATTTGATCGTTAAAGAATCTTTCCGCAAACATGGTATTGGTAAAATGCTTTTTAATGCGGTTGTTGAAGATAGTGTAGCACTAAATGCCAAACAGCTACATTGGCAGGTGCTTGACTGGAATGAAAATGCTATTAATTTCTATAAAAAATATAACGCAACATTCGACGACGAATGGATCAATTGCAAGTTGAGCGATATTCAGTTGAATGATATAATTGCAAACAATAAGACCCATGAAGGTATTTAAATTTGGTGGCGCATCTGTGAAAGATGCTGCAGCAGTACGAAACATGACAGCTATACTGAAGATGTTTTCAGCTGAAGATCTGGTGGTTGTTATTTCAGCAATGGGTAAAACTACCAATGCTTTAGAAAAAGTTACCAATGCTTATTTTTCAGACATAACCGAAGCGCCTAAAAATCTTGATGTAGTAAAGAATTACCATCTTGAGCTGATGGAAGAGTTGTTCCCTGATAAATCTCATCAGGTGTATAATTTGGTCAATAATTTGTTTGTGGAAATTGAATGGGTTCTGGAAGAGCCGCCTTCCAGAAGTTATGCTTTTGTTTATGATCAGATAGTTTCGACAGGAGAACTGATTTCAACAACCATAATCAGTAATTTTCTCAATGCATCAGGAGTGTCGAATACCTGGCTCGATGCACGTGATTGTATTCAAACCGACAATAATTACCGTGAAGGAAATGTTGACTGGGAATTGACTCAGGGCCTCACCCGCTCGAAAGTTGATGCACTATTCAAAAAAAATAAGATTGTAATTACACAAGGGTTTATTGGCGGCACATCTGAAAATTTCACTACCACTCTCGGTCGCGAAGGATCTGATTATTCAGCTGCAATTTTTGCTTATTGCATGAATGCAGATGGTGTGTTCATCTGGAAAGATGTTCCCGGGGTGTTGAATGCTGATCCGAAATTTTATAAAGAAGCGCAGAAGTTGGAGCGGATGAGTTATCATGATGCTATTGAGTTAGCGTATTATGGTGCTTCGGTAATTCATCCCAAAACTATTAAGCCACTTGAAAACAAGAATATAGCATTGCATGTTAAATCATTCGTAAATCCTGACTTGCCCGGAACGGTGATTGGCAAAGACTTCCAGACCAAACCACTGATTCCATCTTTTATCTTTAAAGAAAATCAGGTGTTGATCAGTATTGCTGCCAAAGATTTTTCATTTATTGCAGAAGATAATTTAAGTGGAATTTTCGGTCTCTTTGCACGGCTGGGTGTAAAAATTAATCTGATGCAAAACTCTGCAATCAGTTTCTCTGTTTGTATTGATAATGATGCGCTCAAAACACCCGAGCTGATTAAGGAACTTATGAATGACTATAAGGTGCGTTACAATGAAAATCTGCAGCTCTTTACAGTCCGGCATTATTATCCGTCTACCATTGATATGTTAACAGCCGGCAAAGAAATCCTTCTGGAACAACGAAGCAGGCAAACAGCCCAGTTTGTAGTAAGGACCATAAACAATTAATGTATGTCACAGGAATTGAATATTCAAAATAGAAGTGCTGTAATTTTATGGCTTTTTAGTGGATGTCTCTTAATATTTTTAATGGTTGTAGTAGGAGGCATCACGCGACTGACAGGATCAGGATTATCTATTACCAGATGGGATGTTGTAACCGGTTCGATTCCTCCTATGTCTGAGGCTGCCTGGGAAAAAGAATTTGCCCATTACCAGGAATCACCACAATATAAATTGATCAATTCTCATTTCGGAATACATGAATTTAAACAAATTTACTGGTGGGAATATATTCACCGGTTAATCGGAAGAATTATAGGTCTGGTATTTATTATTCCCTTCATTTGGTTTCTGATTCGAAAGCAACTAAGTAAGGAACTGATCTGGAAATCACTTATTTTATTTGGAATGGGTGGATTGCAGGGATTTATTGGCTGGTATATGGTGAGCAGTGGACTCGTTGATATTCCCAGTGTTAGTCATTACCGTCTTGCTCTGCATCTCATTACTGCATTTTTCACTTTTGGATTAACCTTTTGGTTTGCTTTCGAATTAATAAATACTGAAAAGTTGCAACTGACGGGTTGGAAAAAGGGAATCAGAAAACTTGCTGTTGGCATTTTTGCAGTCACTGTTTTACAGATAATCTATGGAGCTTTTGTCGCAGGTATGAAAGCGGGACACATCTATAATACCTGGCCACTTATGGGTGATTCCTTAATTGCTGAATCGGTATTTTATGCCTTTAAAAATCTCGGTTGGGAAGTATTTGTAAATAACCTTTCCGGAGTGCAATTCATTCACCGGTATTTAGCATATGTAGTGTTCTTCCTGATTTTATTTTTGGCTTACCGTGTACTTAAAATGCAAAAAGCTACAAACGAAAAACTGCTCCCTTCACAGTTGGGAGCAGTTTATTTCGTAGTAGTAGTAGTTATATGTCAGTTTATTTTAGGTGTGCTGACATTAATTTATAATGTTCCCGTTTGGATGGGGGTTACTCATCAGGTCTTCGCTTTTATTTTATTCGCTGCCGAGATTTATCTGATTCACTTGTTCACTAGACAATCAGTTGCAGATGCAAAGCTAACCGGCGGTCTTAGATAAATTATTGAATAATCATTTTGACCGGACTTCCCAATCCTCTTTCATCTGCTATTCTGATCACATAAATACCAGGTGACAAGGCAGATGTTTCTAATCTGAAAGAGGCAGTCCCTGCAGCAATTTCAGTCTTCTCCACTTCACGTCCTATTGCATCATAGATTACTAAAGTGCTGTTGGTGTTTCTTGGATTCAAATTTACGAAGGTGTAAGTAGATGCCGGATTTGGTTGTATAGAAATACTTGACTGCGATTGAACGTTTTCTTCAATGCTATTGGTTCCGGGTAATACTTTTGTAACGAGTACATCATCAAAATAAAATCCATCATATTCCTGAAATCCATCACTTACCAATTGGAAGCGAATCAGGATATTGCTTCCCAGGTAATCAGCCAAATCAATTTCTTCCTTTACCCAAGATAACTGGAAACCTTCAAAAACGGGTTCATCTAATTCCTGGAACGCACTTCCCGGAACTGTGTATGTTCCGCATAATGGTGTCCAGCTTCCTCCTCCGTTAGTAGACGCCTCCACCTGAACAAAGTCATAATTTGGTTCCAGTGCCCATCGAGCATAAAAACTAAGAGTGGCATTCAATGCATTACTTAAGTCAATAGGAGTAGTGACTCTGACAGATTTATTTTCATTTCCATTGTAATCGCCAATTGGAGAATCGGTAATTGATGCTGAAGGAGAATAAAATATAGTTGTGCTCGTTCCCCATTGCCCTGCATTCCATCCCGAAGTTGTATTGGCATCAGATGCAAATACCGTAACGGGACTTCCAAAGTATTTCACAATTGTATCAGTAAGTGTATACTGCCCGTTGTCAATGTTTAATAGAAATTTAATTTCATCACCATTATTCATGGGTGTTGTCAATGCAAAAGAAATAGAATCGTTAATTTCCTGCAGTAATCCCAAGCCTGAGATCGATAGAGGTGCTCCAGTTGAAACAATATTTGAAGTGACAGGTGTAAGGCTAATAGTGTAAGTTGCCAGTGTGTCAAGTCCCAGTTGTTTCAAATTGAGTTGCACATAACCGCCACCACTATTTATTAATGATGGAGTTGTTTCTGTAAGCTGTGCATACGGACCTGCCAGTTGTGCCATGGTGATATTTTGAAAAATTGTATTCTGGCAAAGTGGAATAATTTCATTTGCAGGTGGCCAGAAGCCAAAGGCAGCGTCACCACATTCCGGAGTCATGGCGAAAATTTTTGGTTTGGCACTTTGTTCCCCATACATCCAGTCATCTGAACTTCCATTTACAATGTAACCCACAGTCTGATCTGCTGTTCCATAGGTATATCCGTTATATGTTGTGAGGAGATTTCCATAATTGGCAAACAATGCACTGTCGGGTGTGTAAATAGAATAATCATAACCCCATGGATAAATCAGTAAATTTCCGAAGGTGTGATAATTTAATGCAATACGGAATGAGCGGGAGTTTACAAAATCTCTCATGATTTGAGTTTCAGGTTCCGAGAAGGGAACGGTACCACGGTATGTTTCATCGCCGGTGAAAGGGGAGGAGCCATCATCATCAAAACCCCAATTGTAGCCATAGTTTCTATTAAGATCAATACCGAATGTGCCATCCAGATTATCTCTTCTGTTTTTTCTCCACATACCTCCACCTGAAGGATCTGTTAGTTCATTGTATTGGTAACCATCAGGATTT
>CAUJFJ010000215.1 GCA_963169675.1 Bacteroidota bacterium | reverse complement strand
GAAATGCAATTTCTGCAAACCTCCCACAGAATTTCATCAACAGAATTTTTTCCATAAAAGGAATTGGCAAAATAATCGATAGTTTTCTCCGATTCCCCTTTGAGAATTTGTTTCTCCCTTAACCTGATAAACCAGAAAATCAAGGCGCCCATCGACAAAATAAGCAATCCGCGGAACCACCAGGTTTTATAAAAAACATAACCAACCTGTATTTGAAGATATCTGACTTCAGCAGTGTTTCCGGGACTTTTTACTTTAAAAACATACATCCCACCATCTATATTGGTATAGTTTACACTATTTTGAAGACCATCCGTTGATAGCCAATCGTGATCGACACCTTCCAGCTGATATTGATACTTAGCCGGATGGATGGTATGAAATCCCATGCTGGCAAAAGAAATGGAGAAAAAATTACTTCCTGATGGAACCCGGATAGTCTGGGGTGCATTCAAATTCACCCCTGTGGCAACTTCCTTTCCCATGATTTTGAAAGAAGTGAAAAAAACGGAAGCTTCCTGTATAGAATCATTTATGTGGTCAGGATTAAAATAAGTAAACCCTTTGTGAGTTCCGAAAAATATGGTTCCATCTGCTGTTTGCATCGACTTCGACTCACGGAATTCATTTACTGCTAAACCATCCTGAACAAAGTAATTTCGGAAACTTTTAGTGGAAGGATTAAAAACAGAAATGCCATTATAAGTCGACATCCAGCCTCTGTTCTTAGTATCGGTTTCAATGTTGCAGATCTTATTGTCGCTTAAGCCATCAGCTGTTGTGTAATGCTTTTTAAAATTCATTTGCTGATCAAGCTCGTATAAACCATTATAATCTACAAGCAGAAATCCACCGTTTCGGAGAGGCTTAATATTTACCTGTTCCGATAGTTTATCTTTTGTATCATCAGGAGAATGCAATTGAGTAATTGTGTTTTTCTCCAGATCCCAGGAGAAAGTACCAAAGTAATCACTATACACCAGTAGTTTACCGGGAATGATGTTTGATAGCCGACTCATTCTGCTTAACTCTCCAACATAATTATCCTTATCTACTACCAGCTCAAGTGAATCAGCATCATAATTATAGCTCATCAATTTATTATCAAATGAAAAAAATAATTGACCATCATCACTCCTGCTCATGCTTCGGCAATCATTAATTCCTTTCAGTTCAGCAATAGTTGTATCAGGAATATAAAACTTACTTGCTGCTGTTTTGAGATTAACCCGAACCAGAACATCAGACCTGGTACCAATCCACAACATACTGTCTTTATCGAACATCAAACCAACAATGGATTGATGTGGGAGTTTTACTTTACCATAAGTAACTTCTTCGAGAGAACTGCAGCTATGCGTAATTCTGTTATATCGAAAAAGCCCTTTCATGGTACCAACCCAAACAAATTCGGAATTCTGTTCAGTAAAACATTCTACAGCTTTGATACTAAAGCAAAGGCTGTCATTTGAAGAAAAAGGTACATGCATAAATTGGGAACCTCTGATGTTGGTGCGATCAACTCCATTGTTATAGGTTCCAACCCATAGAATTCCATTTCTATCTTCTAACAAACCGCTTATCAGGTCACTCGACAAACCATTAGGCAGTAAAATATTGGAACGTATTTTTTGTAAGGAGAAGTCCTCTTGATTTATACGCACCAGACCGGTGTACTGTGTGCCGGCCCAGATATACCCTTTGGAATCAGCAATCAAACGTTTCACCTCATTGAACTCTTCTGTCGAATCATTGAGTCCCGTAAAATTGATGTTATGATTTTTTTTCGATTTGAAGTCAAAGCAAAAAACTCCTTTCCGAAGCGTACCTGCCCATAATCTTCCTTCTGAATCAAAAGCCATTGAAGAAAAATAATCGTTGTCCACAAAATATTCACCTGATTGTTTTGCATTGTAAACAACTGTAGAAAAATCAGACGTGTTCATCTTAACAATTCCTTTTTGAGTAGAAATAAATAACATACCGTTTTTGTCGAGTATCAGACTTTTTATCCAGGCTCTTTTAGTCGTCCAGCCCGGAACTAAATTTTCGCTGTTAAAATACCTGACCTTATGAGTATTTTTGTCATATCTCATTAAGCCATTTCCGGTTCCTACCCAGACAATGTTCTTATCACTGCATAATGCAAAAGCATTATTAATATAAATATCATCAGGATTAACATTCATGAAGTTTACAGCCTTCACAATGGAATCTTTGTTGATATCGAGAAAATAAATTCCGAAACCTGTTCCGAAAATAATATTGCCATCATCATCTGTTTCCAGGCAATGAACTAAATCAACCACATCACGTGTTGCATAATCTGTTGGTTTATAACTCTTGGTTGTATAGCCATCATATTTGCCTACACCATTTTTTGTAGCAAACCATATAAAGCCATATTTATCCTGAAGGATATCATAAACCGTATTGTGAATTAAACCATTTTCATTGGTAAGATGACTGAAACGAAACTGTCCGGGCTGTGCTTTAACAGCGCAAGTGGAAAACACCATTGAAAATATGGTTGTAAAAAGTACCAGAAAGCAAAAGAGAGAGAATTTCAAGTGAATTTTCATACCGGGTCGGGAATGCCCAAATTTAAGTGATTCCTATTGATTTTCATAATGGTGCTAATTGCCAAAAGCCTCCGGTTATCAAACGGTCGGGGGATTTATCGAATGGTCAAATCTGGAAACGCAGAGGCATTTCAGAAATCAATCTATTGCCTGAAATGACAATATCAAACGGTTAAACTACCAATCAAACGGCATTTAAAAACCATAGGATAAACGGTATATCCATAGAATAAGAATTGTTTGCCATCAGCCTTTGAGCGACCGTAATATTGCAAAAACAAAAAATTCTGCCATGTATCAAATGCTTAAAGAAAGTAACAAATTCGCAAACTTAATTTTTATCGTGTGCCTTTGGTTGCTGCTACTATTATCGGTGGCATCATTCGGGCAAAACGTAGGTATTAACAATCCAACTCCCGATGCCAGTGCATTGCTTGACCTGACCTCAACATCTCAGGGATTACTGGTACCGCGGATGACCACAGCACAAAGAACAGCCATCGCAACTCCTGCAACAGGTTTGCTGGTTTTTGATTCGACTTTAGGCGAGTTTTGGTTTTATGATGGAACGATATGGAGAAAAATATTAGGTGATTCAAAGGGATGGAATACAACCGGAAATGCGGGCACTGTAGATGGCGTAAATTTTATTGGCACAACTGATAATGTTCCCTTAAATTTTAAAGTTAACAATACCGATGCCGGTCGTATTGATCACATCAATCACAACCTCTATTTAGGTATGGTTGCAGGTGAAAATTCAACCGGTAAAGAGAATGTTTTCATCGGAGATTCTGCAGGTTATCAAAATACAACTGGTCAGTTTAATTTGCTGAGTGGCTATCTGGCAGGAAGTAACAGCACTATTGGTAACTGGAATACCATGCTTGGACATAAATCGGGATACAGTAATAGCACAGGCTCCATAAATACTTTTGTGGGAGCGTGGGCAGGTATAAACAACACAAACGGTAGTTATAATACCATAACAGGAACCAGTGCCGGATTTGGACTCACCACAGGAAGCAATAATTCCATATATGGAGTTTATGCAGGTGCCAGCGGTTTCACTCCGAATTTCACCGGATCATCTAATTCCATATTCGGAGCCTATGCAGGAAATGCAATTACATCAGGGTATGAAAATGTATTTATGGGAAGCTCCTCGGGCTCTGCAAATACAACAGGAAATACCAACACATTTGTTGGAACAATATCTGGGTTATCAAATACTACAGGCGCCAATAATACTTTTCTGGGACATGCCTCAGGAAAGAACAATACAACAGGTACATTAAATACTTTTATAGGAAGAAATGCCGGTGTAGCAAATACCACGGGAAACAACAATACTATGATTGGTGAGGGTTCGGGCTTCAATGCCACGGCTGGTAGTTTCAATACTTTGTCGGGATGGATTGCAGGTTATAATAATCAAGGAAATTCAAATGTATTTACCGGGAGTCAGGCTGGTTTTACCAATACAACTGGAAGTAACAATGTTTTCTTAGGAGCAAATTCAGGTTATTCAAATAGTTCAGGAAATAGCAATGTGTTTCTAGGAACTGCCTCGGGTGCATCAAATACTATTGCGGCAAACAATACTTTTATTGGGAATATTGCCGGAGAGGATAACACAACCGGCGACCTGAATACATTTGTTGGAGCATCTGCAGGATCAAACAATATTGCAGGTGCTCAAAACACTATGGTTGGTGCTGCTGCAGGATTAACTAATACTGCTGGCGCAAACAATGTTTTTGTGGGTCGTTCTGCAGGACGGTTGAATACAACTGGAAACCAAAATACTTTCGTGGGTCGTAATGCAGGATTCTCCAATACATCTGGTATAAATAATACCATAGTTGGAGAAGGTGCTGGTTTTAATTCATCCATAGGAAACTACTCTACATTTTTCGGCTGGACTTCAGGGTTCAACAATCAGGGAAACTATAATACTTTTTACGGTAGTGAATCGGGCTATTCAAACACAACAGGAGTTAATAATACCTTTATTGGTGGCCTTGCAGGATATTTAACAACGATAGGAATCAACAATGTTTTTCTTGGACGAAATGCCGGGTATAATAATGTATCAGGAAATGAAAATATTTTCATTGGTGCTTCTTCTGGAAATGCAAACACCACAGGTACAAAAAATATTGCTATTGGTTTTAATTCTCATGTAGGAACGAATCTCACTAATGCCATCGCAATTGGGAATAGTGCAGCAACAACTGTGAGCAATAGTCTGGTTCTTGGAGGTACTGGCATAAATGCGGTAAAAGTTGGTATTGGAACCAATGCCCCAACTGCTGAACTCGATGTGTTTGGTTATACTAAATTGGGCAATGATGCACCAAAAATTAGAATGAAAAAAATGACCTCCACTCTAACTGCATTTGGAAATGGAACCACAAATTTTATTCATGGATTAATGAGTTCAAAAATATTACAGGTAAGTGTTTTTGTAGCGAATGGCAGTGGAAATTTTTATCCGCCAAATTATACACACACTCCCGGAGTAGAATATCAATATTTTTTAACTCCAACTGCAGTTAGTCTTCACAATTCGCCTTCCAACACCTCCGCGTTATACGGCCAACCCGTCACTGTTTTAATCACTTATGAAGAATAATCCTCTTCTGTGGATTGATTCAAACTTCTAAAACTAACTAAAAATGCATCTTACTCAAGATAACCACCATTCAATAAGTTACAGGGATGGCTACCAGATGGCTGATATACTTTTGACCCAGTTAATTAATTCAATACTGGTCATGTCAACCTATCTAAACACTTCAACCATCTCCCAAAGCGAGTACATTACCGCTGATAATCAGGCAATTACCAAAACAAAAGCTAAAACCAAAAATTTGGATAAGCTTGGTAAAACCATCTATTATGAAGCCGAAAAAGCAAAATCACGGACTTCATTCTACATCAAATTATCAGTTATCTTAATCATTATCAATGCATTACTGATTATCAATGCTTTTGCACAAACTGTAACCGTTAACAATGCGACTATTACCAATAGTTCGGTTATTACCGTCAAAGGCGCTTTATTAAGCAATGCTGGAAGTTCCTTAGATAATGATGGAACCATTGAAATCTCGGGTGATCTGACCAACAATTCAGGCGGTTCACTTTTCGGACTTAGCACCGGAACGGTTGTATTAAACGGTGGATCTCAAAATATAGCGGGTTCATCATCGACCGGATTCAATGATTTGACCATAGCAGGAACCGGAGCAAAAATTTTGCAACAAGACATCAGTGTTGGAGGGAATTATGCCTCACCATCCGGGGTACTATCCTTATCGACTCAACATATAATTTTAAATTCACAACTACTTACCGTAAAAAATCCATCTCCAACTGCAGTCAATCGCACCACAGGATTTATAGTTTCAGAAACTGATCCTGTAACAGGATATGGTCAGGTAAAATGGATGATAGGAACAGGAACCGGGAATTACATTTTCCCATTTGGAAATGCTTTGGCTTCTTCCTATTTGCCGGTATCCTTTAACATTACTACTGCCGGAAATAATGCGAGTGGAAATCTGACTGTCGCCACTTATCCTACATCAGTTATTGCAGCACCAAACAACCGTCCATTACCAACCGGTTTAAGTTCTTTGATGTCGCTTTCCGGTTCAGAAAATGCGGCAAATGTACTCGACAGATGGTGGGTGATGGATGCTTCATCTTACACAACACCTCCTGTAAGTGACCTGGCATTATCTTATCGTGATAATGAATGGGATGCAACCGGTGGAAGCACAAATTCAATAGTTGAAATCCTATTGAAAGCACAATCGAGTGATGGCAGCACCTGGAATCCTGTTCCAGCTGGAATTGTAAATGCAACCACCAATACCGTTATCATAAATAATGTAAGTGCTTACAATCCATTCTGGACATTAGCGGGCAGCAATGGTCCATTACCAATTGAACTTTTGGTTTTTGATGCATCTTTAAACGATAAAAACATTGTTGATCTGAACTGGGCAACAGCAACAGAAATAAACAATGATTTTTTCACTGTAGAAAAATCACGTGACGGAATCAACTTTGAACCATTTACCATGGTAGATGGAGCAGGGAATTCGACCAGTGTACTTTACTATCAAACGGAAGACAAAGAACCATTTGAAGGCATTACCTACTATCGTTTAAAACAAACAGATTATGATGGCGCATTTACTTATTCAGATATCCGTGCGGTAAACATTCACAAAATAAACTTCGGAACATTTGCAGTATTTCCAAATCCCGCAAGCGATCATTTCTACATTAAATTTGATGATGCCACAGCTGTTGGTGACATGCAGATTCTTGATGTAAACGGAAAGTTGATCAGAAATTATTCATCTGCTACTTTCGAAAGCAATACCGATAACATTACCAGAATTGAGCGTGATGGAATTGCACCGGGAATTTACTTTGTCACTACAGGAAGTGGGCAGATGCAAAAATTAATCTTCCAATAAAAATATTACCAAACGAGAAACACACGTCCGTAAAAGGCAGAACGCGGACTGCAGCACCGGCCCTATTTCCGGGGCTGCTTTTTTTTTAAAACAAAAAAAGCCAGCCGGATTTCCGACTGGCTTTTTTTGTTTCTGCTTTCGTTTATTTCTGTATCACCAGCTTTTGTGTGGAACGCATTCCGCCACCGTTGATGTGTAACTGATAAACACCGGCATCAAATTTAGTAAGATCAAGTTTCTTGCTGAAGTATGCTTTCAGTTCAGGAAGTTGTTCGTTATAAATAACCTGACCAAGTGCATTGATAATTTGCAGGTTATAATCTGCAGGAGTTGCAGGAGTAAATGCAACATTAAATACACCATTACCCGGATTCGGATTAATGCTGATCAGATCATTCGCAGTAATTTCATTTATCCCTACAGTATTACAAGTATCAACTGCCATTACAGAAGTACGGGCAGTGTTACAGGTAATTTCGGTATACACCCAATTGTAGAAGAAATAGTAATATCCCGGTGAACCGGCATTACTGTTAGTGATATTAATCAGACTGCTGTTGTATGGGTAAACTGCACCGGATGAATTCCGGAAAAGATCCACATTACCTCGACATTTAATGAAATAATTAGTTCCCGGATAGAGCGTGAAATTAACATTCACAGTAAGTGGGTTATTCGGACTCGCAGCCATAAATATTGTAGTATCAATAACTGTATTTCCCTGAGAATCCAAAATCTCAATGGTTCTGTTACCGGCTGAATTTGGATATACATCCAGCGTGTTTACAACAACCGGAGCAAGTACATCGAAATACAAACCTCTGATATCATTGGCAGTGAAGAATGCACCTACACCATTTAAGTTATTGAACTCACCGGTGAAATCCTGTAAGCCACTTGGGAAATCTTCATCCACCCAATAAGTTGTTGTAGCAGCAATATTTGGCGAATAAGTACTTCCGGTGTTCAGTAAATTTCCACCACCCGGTGCATCCCACCATCTGAGATTTCCTAAACCTGTTCCTGATGCAGAAAGGTTAACAATACCTGGTCCGCAACGTTGTGCGCCAACAGTTGCCGGAGCATTATACGGACTTGGTGTAATAGTAATATAGTTAGTTTGGGTGTAGCTGTTTGTTCCAATTGAATTGGTTACAGAAAGCGTAACTTCGTATGTGCCCGGAGTGTTATAAGTAACTACCGGATTCTGATCAGATGAAGTTGAAGGATTACCTCCCTGGAATGTCCATGACCAGGAAGTTGGTGAACCTGTAGAATAATCTGAATATTGCAAAGCAGTTCCTGGGCAACCGATTCTTGTATTTACAGTAAATGAAGATGCAGGAGGATAAGTACCGGGAACAAATAAATCAGTTTCCCACATTCCTCTTCCATAAGTGGAAGCTCTTAATTTTCCTGTTGGATAAAACACTTCCAGTTGTGTTACAATAACGTTTGGCAGACCGTTGAAGTATGGTTCCCAAACATTGAGAGAAGCATCTTTATAGAACACTCCTAAATCGGTTCCGATGTAAATTGCATCATTAGAATTATTCACAAAGGTGATACAGTTAACCGGTACATTTGGAATAGAAGCAGAGATATTAATCCAACTAGCTCCCATATCATTTGTCTGGAATACTTTATTGGTATTTGAAAATCCGGAGTAAGTAATCCATGCTTTGTTAGGGTCAGTATTGCTGCATGCAATGCCTGTGATAGTTCCGGATGGCACGTTGCTGATGGTGTTCCAGTTGGTACCACCATTTGATGTCATGTACAAACCGGTTGCTTTAGCAGCCCAGATCACCTGATTGTTTGCAGGTGAAACAGCCAACGTATTAATTTGTGCTGTGTTTGTGAAATTAGAAATCTTAACCCAACCAGCTCCAGCGGTAGTGCTTCTCCAAACATTCACAAAACCTGCGTATAGTGTGTTGGCACTTACAGGATCCTGTAACCATGGAGTAACCCATGCACCAGCTTCGTTGATACCGTTTGTTGCTCCGGCCCATGTTGCTCCACCATTAGTAGATCTGGCAAGTCCGCCATTCTGAGTTGAACCCCAGATATTCTGATCATTGGTACGATCAATAAAGCAAAGCATACCATCACCACCAAGAATGTGTGACCAGGTAAGTCCATTAAATTTATTGGTACCATTATCCTGCCATCCCTGAACAAGCAAACTTGGATTTGTTGCTGATTGTCCGAAACCATACATCTGTGCAATAGCAAGACCGTTGCTCAGATTATTCCACGATGCACCACTGTTATCTGTAACATAAATACCACCATCATTACCCATGTAGTATTTGGTTCCATTCTCAAAATTAATATCATGGTAATCAACGTGTGTATTTCCGCCATTCTGATTCCATCCTGAACCACCATTGGTAGAACGAAGGAAATCTGTCTGACCACCTACAACAACCTCATCTTTATTAGTTGGAGAAGCATCGATACACAAGTAATACCATTGCTGTGTTCCTAAACCCGGAGTACTTGGTTTTGTAAAACTTACTCCGCTGTTTGTAGATTTATAAAAGCCTTCGGTACCATAATTTGGTGCAGGCAAACCAACAATCATATAAACATAATTTGGATCTGCTTCTGTAACGGCAATTGCCATACGGCTAACATTAGCAACATTTGGTAAACCGGTTGTAGTTTTTGTCCATGTAAGACCGGCATCGGTAGAACGATAAAATTCACCACCAGCAACATAAACCGTATTAGGATCACCCGGCTTAAACTCCATGTCTTTGAATGATCCTGTTTGTACCAGCGTAAACGTTGCGGCAGCATCCGTACTACGGTAAACACCACCGGTAGTAGCAACCAGAATTAAATTTCCATCATTAGGATTAACCAAAATTTTACTCATTTGGCGATAGTTCGCTGTGAAGAAAGAGAGACCAGTTGTATTCCATGTTGCACCGCCATCAGTTGATTTCAGAACACCGATAGTGTAAGTATCACCAGCATCACCATCACCGGTTGCGAGATACATGATATCCGGATTTACAGGATCAAATGCAAGATCCGTACAACCAATTACCTGTGCTAACTGATCGGTATTGGTAGTCCATAAAATTCCACCATCATCCGATTTCCACAATCCTCCGGCGGGAGAACCTACGTATAAAATATCGGGGTTGGTAGGATGAATACGAACGAAATTCAATCGTCCGGCACCACCACCACCATTAGGAACCACATCGGGACCGATGAATGTCCAGTTACCTGCATTAAAAGCACTTACCTGCTGGCGGTATTGTTTACTTTCTTTCCAAACTGCTGAAGGATTAAAACGGGTGCCATCGGATCCAACACGTGGAGCCATGATATATTCCCAACGCTTATATTGTTTGTAACCGGGAACCCTTGAAGGATCGGTTCCAAACTGTTGGCGATAGTTCGCCACATAGTCGTTGTAATATTCGTTGAAAGACCGCTGAACTTCGAAGAAGTTCGTATTCGGGTCCTGCATTTTCTTAACCCAATCCTGAGCGAATAAGGTTGATGAAAACAGGAAACAGGCTAGCAACAGTGCCAGTTGTCTGAGTGTTAATTTCATAAGTAAGTTGATTTGGAGTTTTTGAGTTGTATTGGGTTCAATTTTCAAATGTAGCACTATAATTGAAAACTAGCAACATATATAACAACAAATTTTGGGTTAAACGACTGGAAAAGCGTGGCTTAGCAATAAACAGGGCTAATTTTGATGAAAAATTACCAGTTAAACCCCATAAAATACAAATGGCGAATGATTTCTCATCCGCCATTTGGTGCCTGAAAGTCCGTTTTACGGAGCAATATTCAAATCTTATTCGTTCTTATTTTACAGCACTTTGTATACTCAGGTCTCCTTCCGCACGAATTGCCAATACATAATCGGTAGTGGTACAAAATCTTCTTGTTTTAGATGGGTCGGCATTAGGGAAAATCAAAACAGAACCTTCCATTTTTCCCATTTTACAGTTTTTATCAATTTCAGCTTTCTGCTCAGCAGTCTTTACATAAATAATGTTCACTAAAGCAGGATTTATTTGCTCTCCCATCAGCGTTGTCAGATCGTGACCTGTTTGTTCAGAAAAAACATACACATTGAACAGATTGGCAGCATAAATTTCAGAACATAATTTATTTTGGGCATTAACAGAATAAGAGCCGAATGCCAGAATAGCCAGGAGGAATAATTTAATTTTCATGAGTTATTTTTTTTGTAAATATAATAATTCTTTTGAATAATCGGTCAATTGGTTATTTTTCCTTTACCACAAAGCCATTCAGCAATGTTTCCATTTCATCTTTGTAACCATCAAACAAATTAGAGGCTGTATAACAAAGCACTTGTACTGCACCGGCAGGACCACCATAGTAGTATCCAAAATACTTAAACTTTACACCTTGAATGGTACCTTCCATTTGCATCATCAACAATTTTACACCGTTCACCATCCGATATTCCTGAGCAACTATTTTGGCATCGGGAGCAGCTGACTGTGCATTTTCAAATGCTATGCCCGATAAACTCTCCACAGGAATTTCAATTTTCTCAGTAATCAGAAGCATATACAAATCTTCATTCTTTAACTGAAATTCAAATTCTGCCGCTTCATCTTCACCAGCTTTTTTGAAAGACCATAGTTTCGGATTAATATTTATTCCCACAGGGATGCGATCACTCTTCACAAGAAAAGAAGATGCTTTATCAGTAGTAAATGTTCCAGGATTTTCAGGTATGACAACTTCTTCTTTTGGAGCTGCATTTGCATAACTCCAGCTGCCATTATCATAAAGAAATACCTCATCGCCTTTTTCGGTTACGGCCTTTATTTGGGCATTAGTTGTAAAGGCTAAAAAACAACCGGTTAACACTAAAAGAATTTTTTTCATAGATCTGATTTATAATTTATAAATGTCGGTAAACCTGTTCAATCCGCCAAAGGATAAATAGTATATATGTGATAATCAACAACTTAATTTATCGCTATGAAATTCTTATCATTTCCCCTCCACAAGTTGTCGACAATGTTCATACAAAGTATCGGCAATTTTTTTGAAGCTAAGGTTTTTATGAAAATAAGAAATGAGTTCATCCGATGATGATTTACTCATACTTTTTAGCTGCACTAATTTGCGAAAAAGATCCTCGTGATCTCCGGTTTCAAACAGTAATGCCACTTCACCTGAATTGGTGATTTTAGTAAATGGCGGAATGGAGGAAACAACAGGAAACAACCCGCATGCCAATGCCTCAATTAATGCATAACCGGAACCTTCATGGTGACTTCCGGAAATAAAATAATCGGCGGCACTATACCAATTTGCAATTTCCGAATGATCAATTTTTCCAACCAGTTCAACAGCACTTTTCAAAGCGGCCGAACCGGATAGCAGTTCATTGATTTCATTCAACAAATCATTACTTTGGAAGATCATAAAAAGTTTTGCGTCAGGTTGCATCAGTGCAAACTTTTCAAATGCTTTTAAAACCGTTATAGGGTCCTTGTCGGGATGTAATCTTCCCACCCACAAAAAATTATAATTGCCACTCATTGCGATGGTTTTTCTCGCAATATCTTTTGCAACAGGATTTAAAAATGTGGATGCTTCCAGCAATTCCAATACTGGTTTAGATGGGTGAATAATATGTGCCTGTTGCCAGGGAATGCTGTTAAATTTAGATGTAAAAAAATAGGCATCTGTCATACTATCCGCAATTCGGTGGAAGTATTTTTTAATACCATTTTTTGAAGGTAATCCACCATGGTGCTGAACAACAATTTTAACTTTATTGCCTAATATCATTCTAAGAGCGATAATCTTTTCTGGATAAACTAATCCGTGTACCATTACAATATCAGGATTCCATTTTTTCAATTTGCGTGCAAATCCAAATAATGGATCCCTCACCAGAGATGTTCCTTTAAATCCATGAAAGGTGCATCCATCTTTTGTAAATTGTGTATTAGTCGCAAGATTTAAAACCGGAATAACTTCAAGTTTTCGATCGCCTTCAAAAATATATTGATAGGAAGTGCTGAACCTGTTTACCATATGCGGCAGGTCGGCAGTTGGGTGATGGTAAAAACTGAGGTCGATTAATTTCATATCTATGAAGGTTCAAATATAAGTCTAAGAATTTGTGAAACCCTTACAAAATCTTACTTTTGCACACCATGTTACTATTGTCGCCACAAAATTTCCCCGATTATGAGCTCATCGATGCCGGTGATTTCGAAAAACTGGAACGTTTTGGAAAGTATATTACTATTCGTCCCGAACCTCAGGCTGTCTGGGGCAAGGCACTCACTGCCAAGGAGTGGGAAAAGCAGGCTCATGTGAGGTTTATACCGAATTCGAGTTCTTCAGGAAGCTGGAAAAAGTTCAAGGAGATGCCTGATCAATGGCGGATAGGATATGATCTGCTTGGGGAGAATGGGAGCAAGCAGAAAATGGTGCTTCGGTTGGGATTAACCTCATTCAAACATGTGGGAGTTTTCCCAGAACAGGCCGTCAACTGGAATTATATTTATAATGCTGTTTCAAGTCTGAAAACAAGCAAGCCAAAAGTTCTTAATCTTTTTGCTTACACGGGAGGTTCCACACTTGCAGCACAAGCAGCAGGTGCCGACACCACACATCTCGATTCTATAAAACAAGTGGTTACCTGGGCACGGGAAAATATGGAGCACAGCAAACTGGAAAATATCCGGTGGATTGTTGAAGATGCTTTAACTTTTGTGAAACGTGAAGTAAAACGCGGTAAAAAATATAACGGAATCATTTTGGATCCTCCTGCATACGGTCATGGTGCCAATGGTGAGAAGTGGAAGCTGGAAGAACAAATTCAGGAAATGACACAATTGGTAACATCACTGCTCGAGCCTGAAGATCATTTTTTATTACTCAACACCTACTCATTAGGTTTCTCTTCTGTAATCATTGAAAATCTTTTGAACGAAACACCACTCCGAAATACTTTTGAAACCGGGGAATTATTTTTGCATGCAACTAGTGGGATTAAGTTGCCATTGGGGGTGTTTGGCAGAACGAAAATTAAGTAGTTAGTTAGGTGGTTAATTAGGTGGTTAATTAGGTAGTTAATTAAGTGGTTAATTAGGTGGTTAATTAGGTAGTTAATTAAGTGGTTAATTAGGTGGTTAATTAAGTTGTTAGTATTGATTCGCCTGCGGCTCAGCTCAGGATAAAAATTAACTATCGCCTGCGGCTCAGAAAAAAATGAAGATCGCCTGCGGCTCAGCTCAGGGAAAAATTAACTTTCGCCTGCGGCTCAGAAAAAAATGAGGATCGCCTGCGGCTTAGGAAAGTAAAAAGACTATCGCCTTTGGCTCAGAAAAAAATGAGGGTCGCCTGCGGCTCAGCTCAGGGAAAAATTAACTTTCGCCTGCGGCTCAGGGGAAAATGAGTATATCGCCTGCGGCTCTGGAAACTAAATATAACTTATCGCTTTAAATTCCCACTTATTACTTATGACCTTCTGCCCTTTTTAATGCAGGCAATCCGTCAATGCTATTTAAATTTTTTTGCTGCTGATATGCTGCTACACCTGCTTCTCCTTTATGATCGGCCCATTTAATCATTACGTCGCGATCCGATTTAAAATCCATCAATGGAACACCGTATCCACAGGAATCACTTACCCGGTTCACATGTAATACGATGTATGATCTTACTCCAATCCGGGAAGGGAATAATTCCTGATAATTGGTAAACTCCGCATCAGCAGGCAAAACTACCTCTCCAATTCCATGCAACCGCATAATTTTTGGCGGCCCTTCAAATGCACAAAACATAATTACCATTCGGCCATTTTCCTGCAAATGAGCAATGGTTTCGACCCCGCTTCCGGTCAAATCCTGGTAAACAACCTTGTTTTCAGATATTATCCGCAGCGAATCTAGTCCCTTCGGGGAGCAGTTTATATGTCCCTGCTGATCTAATGGTGCCGTCGAGACAAAAAACACCTTCTGATTTTCAATCCATTTCCTTTGCTCAGGAGCTATGACTTCAAAATGTTTTCCCATGAAACGAAAGTAGGAATTAATATTGATGAGAAATTTCCAGAGAATTGTTAAGTGCTAAATGAATCCTTAGATCTGGCTCTGAAAGCACCAGAAACATCTATATGCACCAGGCTAACTTATTTTAAATAATGATCCTATATTGGGACAAAGAGGATCTCCATTTACTTTTGCCCAACAAGTTTAGAGTTTTTGTCTTGCAATTTAACTTTAATATATGCCTTCAACTGGTCTAAAGTCATATTTTGTGTTTCCAAACTAATTTTGTCTCTTATTTCACGCATCATTTTAACTGCATCAAAAGACTTTTCTAATTTATTCTTCTTCATATTTTACCAGGTCTTTAGGGCTTCTAATTTCGATCATTGGATACCCAAGTCTGAGATTAACAGAATTATATCCTTTTATTTTATCAAGATTTACAATATGCTTAAAATTCCAACTTGCTAAAACATCTACCTTGTAAATGGTGGCCAAGGCAATATGTCTGCAATCTTCGATACTTGTTTTACCTACGACCTTTTCGTCAATGTAAGTTTTTGCTAGAATCATTGCTTCTTCAGACAATTCAACTCTTTCAAAAAAATCTGCCGGGTATCTAAAAAGCAATTCTCTAACGTGAGCTGGGGCACTAATTAATTCAAGATCAAGTAAATCCGAAACTACAAATTTAATTTCTCTGTTTTCAAGTCTGAGGAACAACAAATTTGTCGCCTCTTTGAATTCCTCATCAAAGAATCCCCCAACAACCGAAGTATCAATTTAAATTCTTTGAACCATTTCAATTTTTAGACTTTCAAATTTACTTAAAATAAATGTTCTTACTGAACAGTTTTGGCTTTTTAAAATGGATAATGGAGAAGAAGTATGCGTTTAAATTACAAATTGGAAGACTTAGTAGTGATAATATTAATTGATTTTAAAAAGTTAATTGGCTAATTACCAATATATTTGATAGTAAATTTTGTAAGTTATAGGGATATTCAACATGTGAATTAATAGGCATTAGTACCTTACCAGGATTATAAGTGACTTTTAAATCAACTGATTACCAGCCACAACAGCCAACTCCGGTCATCATATTCATCAGATTACGGTAAAAACCTTGTGTTTGAAAGAGTGAATAATAAAACACCTTTTTAACTTTTACGTTACTAACTTTGTAGAATCACGACCATGAGAGGAAGCAATTATCAGGAACTAATCGGAAAGCTGGATGAATTCATCCGCAAGTACTACAAAAACCAGCTTATAAGAGGTGGTTTGTATGTATTTACGGCTTTGTCCGGAGCCTGGCTGGTATTTACCAGTCTGGAGTATTTCGGCCATTTTTCAATTGCCGTGCGCACCACCTTATTTTGGTCTTTTATTCTTGCAGCTGCCTATGCGATGTGGATTTACATTCTCACCCCATTGTCGAAGCTTTACCGATTGGGGAAAGTAATCAGTCACGAACAGGCAGCCGGAATTATTGGTCAGCATTTTCCAAATGTGCAGGATAAGTTACTGAACACACTGCAACTTAAAGCGGAAGCCGATAATCAAACCAATGCAAGTGAGTTATTGCTTGCAAGTGTTGAACAGAAAACCGAAGAACTGCGTCTGGTTCCATTTGCTGCTGCTATTGATTTCAAGAAAAACAGAAGATATTTAAAGTATGCAGCGTTACCGGTAATTTTTCTTTTAGTTATTTTGGTTGCGGCACCAAGCCTGTTGTTTGATGGCAGTGAGCGACTGATGAAACATAGCACTCATTTCGAAGTTCCTGCACCTTTTATTTTTGAAATTGAAAATGATAAGTTGCAGGCTATTCAGAACGAAGATTTCTTATTGGATGTATCGGTGTCAGGAAAGGTTGTACCTGATGAAGCATACATAGAAATTGATGGCAATCAGTTTAAACTAGACAAAGAGAATCGTATTAATTTTAAATACACCTTCCGGAATATTCAGAAGACTACCCGTTTTCACTTATTCGCAAATGGTTATAGTTCGCGTGAATATGTTCTGGACGCAATTCCTAATCCGTCGGTTTTAAATTTCAATATTTCACTTCAATATCCATCTTATTTAGGAAAACAGGCAGAGCAGTTAACCAATACCGGTGACCTGACAGTTCCTGCAGGAACAAAAATTAAATGGTCCTTTGAAGCGCGCAATACCAACACCTTGAAAATGGGATTTTCCGACAGTACTTATTCTTTAAATGCAGACGGATCCTTGTTTGAATATTCACGATCATTCATGAAAAGTTCCGGTTACACGGTAACTCCCGAGAATGAATTTATGGTTTCAAAAGAGCCAATGGATTACAACATTAATGTGATTCCTGATTTGTATCCGGTGATTCAAACCGAACAGCAACAAGATTCGCTGAGTACTCAATTGCTTTACTTCAAAGGTTTAATACGCGACGATTATGGATTCAGCAAAATGGCATTCCATTACCGTTTCATAAAGACTTCCGAAGAAAATTTACGTTCGAAAAATCTGGTAACCGAAAATATTGCAGTTAATCGTTCATCCAATCAGGATCAATTTTTTCATGCCTGGAACATGCAGTCTTTGATGATTGAACCCGGTGAAGAGGTGGAATATTATTTTGAAGTATGGGATAATGACGGCGTTTCCGGACCGAAATCGTCTCGTACGCAATCGATGGTTTTCAGAGCTCCTACTTTACAGGAACTTGCTGAAAAGGCTGAATTGAATGCTGATAAGATGAAGGCTGATCTGGAGAAGAGTATTCAGCAGAGCAAAAAATTACAGAAAGATCTTCAGGCCGTATCACGCGATATGCTCGAGAAGAAAACCATGGGTTATGAAGAAAAGAAAAAGATTGAGGATCTTCTGAACCAGCAAAAAGAATTGCAGAAACAAGTTGAGAATCTGAAAAAAGAAAATCAGATGAACAACTCTCAGGAGAAAGAATATCGCAAAGACAATGAAGAGCTGCAGGAGAAAAAAGCAGAGCTGGAAAAGTTGTTCGAGAAACTCATGAGTGAAGAGATGAAGCAGCTCATGCGTGAACTGGAAAAAATGCTGCAGCAGCTGAATAAAGATCAGGTGAAAGATATGGTCGAGAAAATGAAACTCGACAATAAAGATCTGGAAAAGCAACTCGATCGTACATTAGAATTATTCAAGCAACTTGAGGTTGAACAAAAACTAAAAGAAGCTATTAGCAAACTGGATGAACTTGCTAAAGAACAAAACAAACTTGCTGAGAAATCGGAAGAAGCTAAAACCGATAATAAGGAATTAGAAAAAAAGCAGGATGAGATCAATAAAGAATTTGAGAAATTAAAAGATGATGTAAAATCGCTCGAGAAGAAAAACGAAGAGCTGGAATATCCTCAAGAACTTCCAAAGAGTGAAGAGGAAATGAAGGATATAGAAGAGCAGATGGAGCAGAGCAAGCAAGAACTCGGCGACAACAAGAAAAAGAATGCTGCCAAATCTCAGAAGAGTGCTGCTGAGAAAATGGAGAAGCTTTCCGAAAAAATGAAACAGCAGCAAGAGCAGGCTGAAGAGGAAAGTGCTGAAGAAGATATGAATGCTTTGCGAGCATTGCTTGAAAATCTGATTCGTTTCTCTTTCAATCAGGAAAGTCTGATGGAAGAGTTAAAAACTATGGATGTAAATAATCCACGGTATACTAAAATGGCACAGAAGCAACGTGAATTAAAAGACGATGCTAAAGTACTGGAAGATTCTTTGTTTGCACTGAGCAAAAGAGTACCACAGATTTCATCATTGGTAAATACGGAAATTGCTTCCATCAATGAAAATATTTCGCAAACCATTGCGCATTTGCAGGATCGTTATGTGCCACAAGCACGTTCTGAACAGCAGTACGTTATGACATCCGTAAATAACTTAGCATTGTTGCTCACGGAAGCTTTTGATCAGATGCAACAGCAGATGAAACAACAAAAGGAACAAAAAGGAAGTAGCGGAAATTGTAAAAAACCAGGCAAAGGAAAACCATCCCCATCGGCACAGAAAATGCGACAGATGCAGCAACAGCTTAATCAGCAGATGAAAGCGTTGAAAGAAAAAATGGATGGTAAACAAAAAGGCGAGGGACAGGGTAAGAAGTCGGGTGGCATGAGTGAAGAACTTGCCCGAATGGCTGCCCAACAGGAAGCTTTGCGGAATGAGTTGCAGCAATTGAGCAATGAAGAAAATAAAGACGGTCAGGGTTCTATGGGAAATCTGGATAAGGTTGCCAAACAGATGGAAGAGACCGAAAAAGATATCGTAAACCGGAAAATTACTGCCGAAACGCTTCGTCGTCAGGAAGAGATTTTAACGCGACTTTTGGAAAGCGAAAAAGCCGAAAGAGAGCGGGAACAGGACGAAAAACGACAGTCAAATGAAGGCAACGATGCCATTTTTAGGAACCCCGGACAGTTCGAAGAATACAAAAAGCTGAAAATGAAGGAATTAGAATTATTAAAAACTATTCCTCCAGGCTTTAATGCATTTTATAAAAACCTCGTAAATTACTACTTTCAAGCCCTAGAAAATTGATACCAAAATGACAGCTACCAAATATTCAAATTCCCTGGAAATTGTTTCCCAACCTCAGAGCATTAACATCATTGAAAAAGTAATCGATGATTTAAAGAATGAGTTCGATATCCATGAGGATTCCTATGGAAACATCCTGGTTGCTGTTACTGAAGCCGTGAACAATGCCATCATGCATGGAAACGATTGCGATCCTTCCAAGCAGGTGAAAGTCAGCTATGAAGTTGATGGCGACCGCATTGTGTTTACTGTTTCTGATGAAGGTAAAGGTTTCGATTATTACAATCTCCCCGACCCTACTGCTCCTGAAAACCTCGAAAAACCTACTGGACGTGGAGTCTTTTTAATGAAACACCTCGCCGATCAGGTAATTTTTTCTGAGAATGGCAAAGTGGTGGAATTGTATTTCAAGACCCACAATGATACTTTGGCATAATCTTTCTTAAATATTGATTTTCAATTTTTTAGATTAAAAAACCAATCCGCCGTTTTGAACAAATGCTAAATTCATTATGAACAACCTTTTTTGGTTGTAAAAAATAAAAACAACTAAAAATAGTTGTAAATTCAAAAAACAACCATTTTTAGTTGTTTTTCGTATCTTTGTTTCTATGAAGCAAAGAAGCGGGATATTAATTTATGGCGATCTGGTAGCATCAAGTGGAATCGCCTCACAAAGTGATTTGCCAGAAAGACTATCATTACTGGAAGCTCAATTTTCGGACGAAAAGGGGCATGCTAATTTTGCAATCTGGAAGGGGTTGGATGAGATAATGCTTATTGCGGGGAATTGGAAGTGTGCAATGAGTTCAATACTTTTAATTCAGGAAATGCTTCACCCTTATAGATACAGGTATGAAGTGATGCCAATCAATGATATTGAAAAAGGGAAACCCATTCATGAATTAACAAATCCGGAATTTGGGATAATAACTGACCGAATGTCCAAGCTAAAAGAAACCGAATTGTTGGTCAATATGGAAGATAAAAACAACACTAAGTTGATAGCTTCTTCCGGCCTTATATTAAATTTATTACTCTTGAGAAAAGGAGAGTTCACAACAAACCAAATGCAACATTACCGGCTGCATAAAAAAGGACTGAACCAAAAAACGATAGCAAAGGAAATGAATGTTAGTCAACAATCTGTTTCAAAAACATTAACTCAAATTCAATTCAATAGCATCGCAACAATTGAAGAACGGCTCTTAAATCTTTTTACCGATGGAACAAACTGATTTACTTTTACAAAACACTTACTTTCTATTCATAGTAGTAGCCGGAGCAATTTTTCTGCTTGCAACAAGCGGCAAATTTGTAAATCAAATGATGAACTTGATTTACAATAAATCTATTCAGGAAATTTCTGCCGCCACAGATGAACATCAATCTGCTGAAACTCCAATGCATGCAGGAGATGAACAAATAAATCGTGATCGAATTTCAACAGGGTTGATAATTGGCAAGTGTGAAAACATCATAATATTGCTATTGAATATTACCAATTCCTACACTGCCATAGCATTAATTTTTACTGCTAAAACCATTATCCGAAAAGAAGATATTGGTAAGAACAGTATGTTTTTCCTTGCAGGTACATTACTAAATGTTACATATAGCCTGATTATAAGTTACCTGATTGTATTGCTGGTAAAATATACTACAATCTACTAATTGCAACACAATTTAATTGATAATTATCAATTGAGGAGCAGTATCATTAATTGATACCGAATAACATCCTTTTGCCAGCGAGCTAACATCTATCACATCATCAAATCCTGAAGCAGTATTATTTAATACAGCACGACCGGTGAGGTCATTAATCACAATAGTATTTAACCGGGCCGTGAAGCCTCTGATATAAAGCTTTGATGTTGCAGGATTGGGGAATATAGAAAATTCAACGGCCTGAGGTTCCTGTAAAGAAGTTGTTCCTGCTTCCATAATTCTGAAATCATCAATATAGAGAAGTTGACCGGAATATCCTTTATTTATAAAAGAAATCGTTACTGCTTCTTCACCTGCAAACGAAGTTAAATCAAGAGAATCTCTGATCCAATCAGAAGGAAGGTTTGGTGTCCAGAATGTAGCTGGAAAAGTAGCTACTGAATTTGCCAGTTGCAATCCACCTTTTGCATACAACACCACATCATTTCCACCACATGCACGCACTGCTATTTTTAGCGAGTCGGTTGTAAACTGATCACGACGGTTATAGGAGCGGTAGAAATACAACATCGGATTGGTAGCTGTAGAAAGATCTATCTGTGGAAGAATAAATGCTTCTTCCAATCCTGCAAGTGCATAGTTGAAGTTATCATACACCAAAAAATCGTCGCCGGACCCTGATGAGCCATCGGGGTAAAACGATCGCCACCAGGAAACGCCATCACCATTAACATCTGTTTTACTGCATCCGGCAGGAAGAATCTGAAGATTTAAATCGCCTATAGGTTCATAATATGGAATTGACTGAGGAACCTGAATTGTGATGTAGTTTGGAAGTGTTAGCGTGTCGGACCCTCCACTGTTGTATGCAATGAGTGTAACTGTATAGTTTCCCGAAGCTGCATAAGAAACCACTGGATTGTAATCAACAGAAGTAGCAGGTGTACCACCCGGGAACAACCATAACACAGAATCAACTATACCACATGAAATATTTTCAAGAGTAAGTGAAGCACCCACACAGGATGTTGTATTAGGAATCTGGAACAAAGCTACAGGTGGCAAAACATATCCGGGAGGAGTTGACTGAAACAGGTCGCTTTCATACACTCCCCTTCCAAAAGTTGCAACCCTTAATTTACCGGTATTGTATTGTATTTCGATTCCATTTATAATAACAGCAGGCAATCCTGTGTTGTATAATTGCCAGTTTGAAAACGTATTATCTTTATAAAAAACGGCTCCGTCTGCCGCAGCATAAATGGCGCCGGCAAATCCGGTTTGACAAACCAGTTCATTGATTGGAATATTAGGTAGTCCCGCAGAAATATTAGTCCAGTTTTGGCCTGCATCTGCAGAAAAAAAGACTTTATTGCCCGAATTATATCCGGAGAAAGAAACCCAAATGTGATTTTCGTTAACAGGATCAACAGCGATGGAAGAAATTGCAGCCTGACCAACCGGCAATCCTGCAGATATATTAGTAAAATTACTTGTTCCATCTTTGGTTATATAAATTGAATCGGTGTAAGCCACATAAACAAATCGGGGATTAGATCGACAAACTTTGTAGGCAAGCGGCGATCGTATAAATGAATTTACGGGATTGTAAGGTGTTTCGACAAACTCCATAAACGATGCACCACCATCATCACTTTTGTAAATATCATTCCATGAAGAAAAATAGCAAACATTTTCATTACATTCATCGAATTGAATGCTATTTGCCTCATAAGATCCATTACCAATCATCGGATGAGAAGAACTATAAAAAGAACTTCCGCTGTTCGTGGTAAAGTATGGTGTTTGATGGGCTAAATGAAATCTGTCATCATTTAACGGACTCATACTGGTGGAGAAAGCTTCCACAAAGAAATTAGAAAAGGTGGTTGCAATGCCACTGTTGCCAAGTATATATGGACTTACATCCAATGTTGCAACTACAATTTTATAGGGGTCTGACTGGGAGACAGCAAAATCATATAAGTGCGTCAACTCCATGTTGGCAGTAATATTCTGGAAAGTTACTGCTCCATCCGTTGAACGATACAATCCACCATCATTACAATAATAAATAATATTATCATCAAAGGGGTCGAATAAAATACCTCTTTGATCGGCATGCATGTATGGAAATGATCCACCTGAATATGGTAGTGAAGCTGTTACATAAGCAGAGCCGCTACCATTTCTGAAAGCAGTTCCCCGGTATCCCGAAGCTATTCTATCGGGTGTAAGCTGAGATACATCTGATTGATAACATGCATCACCGGCAAGTGAATCGATTACGGAAAATGTTAAACCATTATCTATTGATTTGTGAACATACAACCTGGTATTAAATCCTGATCCAATCCATACCCCGGCGGTAAACAGATATAAAATATTTGGATCAGCTTTCGTAGTGCGAACAAAATATTCGTAGCTATAATCAAATGTGCTTAACACTCCGGAAGTTATCTGGGTAAATGTTGTGCCGCTGTTATCAGAACGGTAATAGCGCCTTCCAACTGCATATACTGTGGTGGTATCTCCCGGTTTATACCTCACGCTAAATATAGTATCATTTATAATTTTATTCCATGATATCCCGCCATCAAAAGTTCTGTACAAACCATCTGTTGTTGCAGCTAATAATGAATTGGAATTCGACGGATTAATCATGAGATCCCCGATGGTATGACCATCTGCTGGAGAGAAGGAGAGTCCGGTAACATTCCAGGTAGTACCGGTATCCGTTGATTTAAAAACACCCATACTATTCGGAGGCATATCCATATTGTGGGTTCCGGTGGCCAGGTACAATGTCGATGTATTCAATGGATCATAAACCAGGCAAGAAGTATTTTGCGTGGGCATATTTTCGGTGATCGGTACATAGGAATTTCCATTGTTTGTAGTCACCCAAACACCACTGTGTGGAGTGCAGACATAAAACCTGCCTGCATTAACCGTATCTATAGTGATCGATGAAGTGCGGCCAACATCATTCAATAAACTACCACTGGCATCGATATGTGTCCAGTTTGCAACTTGCTGTTGTGGATTTGAATTTTTGAATTCAGCAAGTTCCTCCATCCATGCACCATAACGATTTTTACTTGTTTCAGGAAAAGTTCTTTTCTCCAACATCTTTCGGAATGCAGCCTTATTTTCGAATCGCTCATCTCCCATTTTGTTACCGGAAGTATTCCATTTAGAATTGGAAACTTGATTCCCGGTTGGATGTTGAGCACAAACCGAAAGTGAATAAACACAAAAGGTAACGAGCAGAAGATGTAATTTTTTCATAAGTGAAATATTCAAGTGCGTTTTGAAAGTAACAGCAACAACCTGACGGAATCAACATTTTGTTAGTTGCATAATCTATCAATATTTACCTTTACTTTTCCTTTCCATCCCAAACCATTTAACAAATCTGAGCCAATTTGGTGTGTGCAACCTGGTCTCCGAAAATCAATTAAATTAATGTATATCAAGGCAATACAGAACACATTATTGTAAATTTAAAATAATTAAAGTACTTTCAACGATTAGAAATTCACTGAAAAGCATAATTGATATGAAGGCACTAATAAGTAGACATTTGGTTAAGGTTTGTTTGATGTTACTGGTTTGTGGCGGAATAAACAATTCAGGATACGCCCAACTACCTTCCCCTGCTCTTGTCGGTTACTGGCACAACTGGAATGATGCGAGTGCTCCTTACATTCCTTTAAATGCAATCGACAACCGTTATAATGTTATAGAAATTTCTTTTGCAGTTCCGGTATCGCCACAGGATATGACCATGACTTTTACTCCTGATAATGGAAGTGTTCCCGCATTCATAGCACAAGTTCAGGCATTGCAGGCTGCCGGAAAAAAAGTATTGTTAAGTATTGGTGGTGCAAATGCTTTTATCGATTTAACAACAACTATTAACAGAGATGCCTTCATCACTTCCATGACCAACTTGTTGGTGACTTATGGCTTTGATGGGATGGATATCGATATTGAACATGGAAATGCCATCACCATTACCGGAGGAACCATTGCTAGTCCGACAAATATTTCACAACAACACTTGATTTATGCCATTCAGCAAATCATGCAAAACTACCGGACTACTTTCGGTAAGAAAATGTTGTTGACCATGGCACCTGAAACTGCTTATGTCACCGGTGGCATGTCGGCTTATGGCGGAATTTGGGGTGGCTATTTGCCGATCATAAATGCTTTGCGCGATTCCATTGATTTGTTGCATATGCAATTATACAACAGTGGATCGATGTATGGAATCGATGGTGGAATTTACACACAGGGAAATGCTGATTTTATTGTTGCAATGACCGAGGCAGTAGTACAGGGATTTCAGACAGGCGGCGGATTTTTTCAGGGATTACCCGCTCACAAAATTGCTGTAGGTTTACCTGCATGCGGTAATGCTGCCGGTGGCGGATTTGTAAATGATGTTACCGTTAAATCAGCAATTGATTACATCCGTGGAAACGGACCGAAACCTGGTCTTTATACACTCACTAACATTTATCCAAGTTTAGGAGGTATGATGACCTGGTCGATTAACTGGGATGCTGTTCATACTTGTGAAACAGCGTACAATTATGCTATTAATTTTGAATTAATTTTCGGTACCACAACTTTAGTGAATGAATTAAATTCATCCGATAACACTGTTAAGCCATTCCCAAATCCATCAAAAGGAAAATTTTATATCCAAAGTGAAATTTCATCGGCAGAATTAATCATTACGGATATTGCCGGCAAAATAATTTATACTGAACAGCAATATACCGATCTTCAGCAAGTGGATATAACTGAACCCGGAATTTACCTGATTCAACTACGAACCGGATCAGAAGTGCTGAATGATAAAATCATAATCACGAAATAGATACCAAATTCCTTATAAAAGCAGGATATCTGAAATTACCATATTTGTTCCTAAACCTCATCAAAAACACCTGATATCATTTTATGAAACTCAAACTGCACTGGAAAATATTAATTGGAATGGCATTGGGTGTACTGTTCGGGTTGGTGATGAACAGTCTGGGATTAAAGGAAATAGTTATTGATTGGATAAAGCCATTAGGAACTATTTTCATAAACTGTCTCAAATTAATTGCGATGCCATTAATTCTAGCATCCTTAATTACAGGACTAGCTGAGTTAAAGGACTTTTCAAAACTTTCTAAAATGGGTGGCAATACCATCCTCATCTATTTATTTACAACAGCATTTGCTGTAAGTCTGGGATTGGTATTAGCTAATATCATTCAACCCGGAAGTTTTATAAATGAAGAGGCACGATCAACCTTACTAACCACTTTTGCAGGTGATGTCGATTCCAAAATTCAGGCAGCCCATGCAACTCAGGAAAGTGCACCATTGCAGCCTTTGATTGACATGGTCCCCGATAATCTATTTAAAGCGATGAGTAGCAATGGCAGCATGTTGCAAGTTATATTCTTTGCTATTTTATTTGGAATTGGTTTGATTTTAATACCTGAAGAAAAAGCAAGACCTGTCACAAACTTTTTCTCAGGCTTGAATGAAGTAATCTTAAAAATTATTGACCTGATTATGCTCACAGCACCAATCGGTGTTTTCTCATTACTCGCTGCATTGATCGTTGAAATTCCGGATGCTTCCATCTTAGGTGGACTAATTGCTTATGCTTTAACAGTAATATTGGGTTTGATATTATTATTGTTTCTGTTTTATCCCGGCTTACTGATAACATTTGCCGGTGTGACCCCAAAAAGATTTTTTAAAGCGATGTTACCGGCACAACTGGTAGCTTTCTCCACGAGTTCATCCGCAGCCACATTGCCTGTTACCATGGAATGTGCTACTGAACATTTAGGAGTTGAAGAAGAAGTTGCAAGTTTTGTACTTCCATTGGGCGCAACCGTAAATATGGATGGCACTGCGTTGTACCAGGCAGTAGCTGCTATTTTTATTGCTCAGGTAATGAGTATCGATCTTACACTTTCGCAACAATTAATGATCATTGTTACAGCTACACTGGCAAGTATTGGATCAGCGGCTGTTCCGGGTGCCGGAATGGTGATGTTGGTTATTGTACTTGGTCAGGCCGGAATTCCCGAAGCAGGCTTAGCTTTAATATTTGCTATCGATCGTCCACTTGACATGTTCCGGACAGTGGTAAATGTTACATCGGATGCTTGTGTTTCGGCTTTGATAGCTAAGAAACAAGGAATGCTTCGGAACCCTGTTGCTAAAGAATGGGATGATAATTATAAAGCTACTAATATTAAAAAATAAAATTCAAGGAACAATTTTATCTAATATGAAACCGTCAGCATTTTCAAAAACAGATGAGTATATCGCTACTTATCCGGATTCTCAAAAAAAACTTCTCAATCAATTAAGAAATACTGTATTAAAAGTTGCGCCACATTTAAAGGAAACCATCAAATACGGAATGCCTACTTTTGAATTTCATGGAAACCTATTGCATTTTGCAGCATGGAAATCGCATATTGGCTTTTATGCAACTCCTTCAGGAAACGAAGCATTTGCAAAAGAACTAAAACCTTATGTTGTAAGTAAAGGTGCTATTCAATTTCCCTACGATCAACCGTTACCTGTTAAATTGATTACGCGGATAGCCATTTTCAGAATACAGGAAAACTTGTTTAAAGCTAAAGTTAAGAAGCTTAAAGTGAAACCCGACATCACTTTTCATAAAGATGGTTCGATCTGGGCCATAGGGAAAATGAAAAATGGTCGACAGGAAGGAAAATGGGAATGGTTCCGGAAAGATGGAAGCATGTTACGTGCCGGCAGTTTTAAAGACGGCAAGCAAGTCGGGAAATGGACCACATACGATAAGATGGGAGAAGTGTATAAAGAAACTATATTCAAATAATAAAAATGGAATCACCCATCAGTTTTTTTAATGAAGATGTAAAATACATTCTTAAGAATAAAAATGCACTTCGTGAATGGATTACTTCCGGAGTAAAAAAAGAAAAGCTTCGGATTGAAACCATCAATTACATTTTTTGCAGCGATAAATACCTGAGAAAAATTAATAAGCAGTTTTTAAATCACGATTACTTTACAGATATCATCACCTTTCCGCACGAACAATTTACCGCACAAATCGGAGGCGATATTTATATCAGTCTTGATCGCATTCGGGAAAATGCTAAAGAATACGATCAATCTTTTACAAACGAGCTCCACCGCGTAATGGCTCACGGTGTATTGCATTTATGCGGTTACGGCGATAAATCAGAAGCCGAAGAGAAACTGATGCGTAAAATGGAAGATAAGTGGCTTAAAGCGAGAAATTTTATTTAATCGTCCTGTACTTCTTACCTCAACGCTTTACCACCAGTTTCATAAACATCGGCTCAACCCGATCATTGGTGAGTTTTACCTGATACATTCCGGAAGAAAAAGGCGATGTGTCCACGGAATATCCCGAAGTAATTTGTTGCTTTTCAAACACGACTCTGCCATTCATGTCTGTTAATGTAAAATCATATTCCATTTCGCTATCGAAATAAACCGTAAATTCATCAGAAGCGGGATTAGGAACTCCGATAAGACTATTTTTATCGGTTAGCATCACAGCTACTATTTCAGAATAGGAACTTTTGCCATTGAAGTCGGTTTGTTTCAACCGGTAATAGGATAATCCCCGATAAGGTTCTGTATCGGTGAAAGCATACGACAATTGATAATTGCTATTGCCGGCACCATCGGTCATTCCGGCTGTTTCAAATTCAATTCCATTTTTACTTCGTTCAATCGTAAAATAATCATTGTCAATTTCAGATGCAGTAACCCAATCACATCTCACATCTTTATTATCGACAGGCTTAGCTGTGAACGATAATAATTCAATTGGCAACGGAGAAACCTGACCGAGCTTAAGTGTGAACATGTCCATTGGCGCCCCATTTGCTGTCAAGGAGAATGAAGGAGGGAATGGGTCAAAATCGACTGCTCCGCTAAAATTACCTATGGTATAAACATAAAAGAGACTGTCGACAGCAATTCCCTGAGCATTGTCAGCAACAGCACCACCGATGTTATAAAACCAGCAGGTACTATCGGCTACTCTCAAACTTAATACAAATCCATCGGTACTACCGGCGGCAGTCAGATTCTGTGTTTGAGAAATAAATGGATTCATGTCAATAGTTCCTGCAAAAGTTCCGGAGACATAAATATTATTAATTTTATCAATAGTAATAGCAGATGGCAGATCATTGCCGGTACCTTTTAAATGTCCCGACCACAAATGATTTCCATTGGGATCAAGTTTTTGAATATAGCCGTCATTGTTGGATATACCACCGGAAGTCGATAAATTATACACTCCTGGTCCCGGATCAAAATCGGCTGTAATTTTGAAATGGCCCGTATGATATACATTTCCGATGTTATCAGTTATGATGTCTGTCCCTACATCATCCAATCCACTTCCAATAGATTTTGCCCAAAGCAAATTTCCGGCACTCGTTAATTTTAAAACAAAAATATCGGCAACGCCAACCGAAGTATAATTTAAAGTGCCGGCATTCGGATCAAAGTCGGCAGCGCCGGAATAATACCCAGTTACCAATACATTGTTTGAAGGATCAACTGTAATTCCATTTCCAATATCATAAGCTGTTCCAGAGCCAATTGATTTTGCCCATCCAAATGCTCCGGCTGTATCCAGTTTCATGACAAATATATCGAAAGTGTTAGTAGCAGAAGTCAGATTTAATGTTCCGGCATTGGGATTAAAATCGAGTGTTCCTTTGTAGGCACCTGTTAAATACACACTATTACCTTTCACAGCAATTGCTGAAACTTCTTCACTATTCACATTACCTATTTGTTTCACCCAAACCGTTTGAAAATTTTTATTGTATTTTATAATGAAAATATCTTTCCCTCCGGCAGATGCAAAATTCTGTGGTGTGTCAAAGCGATTCTTCGCCAAATTTGCAGTCTGTTCGAAAGTGCCTGCTACAAAAACATTACCTCCGGTATCCTGACACACAGCTGTTATTTCATCATTTCCGGGACCGCCAAATTCATAGGAACTGAGACCACTATAACCCGAATTACTGGTCGAAGAAATCATGGCATTTTTATTAGGAATGGCTGTGTTAAAGTTTAGTTGAGATGAACCTACAACTGAACCACCCGCAATTGTTCTGGTAGTTACAGATTTTGCAAGACAATTTGCGGTTAGTATTCCATTTGAACCTATGCTATGAGACCACACATGATCAAGAATCAGACTTAATCGTACTGTAAATATATCCTCTGCCCCCTTACATATTTTCTGATTTACTGCAGCGCCGGGATCGAAATCAGCGACCCCTGAAAAACTACCCGTGACAATAAAATTACTGCCGGGAGTCAGTACCATGTCATAAATTGTTTCCGCTTTAGGGCCACTAAAAATGGCATGGTCTACATAATCGCCATTTGCCGATAACTTAAGCACTAACGCATCATTATCAGACAATCCACCAAAGTATTCAGGAGTAGCAACTACCGGAACATTACCTGCATTCGGATCGAGATCTTTAGTATATGTGAAACCGGTTGCCATCATGAGATAAGGGGTTGCACCCTGCGAGACATCTATACTTATATAAGAGGACCAGGCGTTTTGAGAAAAGGTTTTTGACCATACGAATGCACCTGCTGGAGTTAATTTTAGTAAACAGGGAACTCCATTAACCGTATTCATATTACTAACACCTGCGTTGATATCAAAATCAATATTACCTCCAAATGAATACATAGCCACATAAATATTCTCCAGAACATCTGTTTTAATATCACGGGGCCACAAACCCGGAGCTGCGCTTACTATAGCTCCACCCCATACATAATTACCTACATTAGAATATTTAGCAATGTAAACCCCATCATTCGTATTTGCATTAGCGGTTACCGTACCAGCTCCCGGATCCAAATCCATGGCTCCCCTCAACCACCCGGTGATAATAATGTTATCCAAATCATCTACATTTATAGCCTGAGGATAATTACAATCATTGATAGTAGCCAAGGCAGATGTTGTTCTTAATTGTTTGGCCCATGTAAATGCTCCGGCATTTGAAACTTTCATAATGTATGAGTCACAAAAAACTCCGGCCCCAATATTGAAAGTAAGAACCGGAGCATCAAAATTTATATCCACACTGCCGAAAAATTCTCCAGCTACAACCAAATTAAAATTAAGATCAAAATCGAGAGCACCAATATTTATACTTTGAGATGCCTGTCCAAATTGCTTTGCCCAAACAAATACTCCATTGAAGTTCAATTTTACTAATACAACTCCATTTGCAAACGCCGGCTGCGTGAATGATGCCACACCTGCCCCGGGATCAACATCGATAGTCCCGCCAAAACCAATAGCAAGATATACGTTGCCTGCAGGATCAACTGCCATGGCCGAAATGTATTCGTCACCTGTACTACCAATCCGGTTTGCCCACACCAGATTGCCGGTAGCATCCGATTTCATGATAAAAATATCACCTAAACCTGCAGGTGTTAAGTTGGTAGTGCCGGCACCCGGATCAAAGTCAGTTGTAATCTCAAATTTGCCCGATACATAAGCATTCGCTCCTGCGTCTGTACCAATAAATTCAGCTCTTTCCAATCCCGATCCACCACCATACCTGGCCCATTCAAAAGTCTGGAATTGAGCCTGACTGGTTGACTGAAACAAAATAAGAATGAAAAATGTCATAAACCACAACCTTCTTAAAGAAAAGATGTTGTAGTTAAAGTCATTTAAAAATGGGGGCATGGCAGAATTAGAATAATTTACAAATAAATTAAAATTTGATACTTCAGGCAATTACCAAAGGTGGTAACTTTTAGAAGGTCCCGCAATACCAGAAATGGTGTATATTTTGACCTAAAAAGCACATAAGTACAACTATTGACCGAATTAAAAGAAGCCAAAGATGTTTTTGTTAATGGCTTTTGCCACTGCTTCAGTCATGGAACTGACATGCAGTTTCTCATAAATTTTCTTCATATGCGCGCGCACCGTATCATACGAAATGCACAACTCATCGGCAATCATTTTATAACTTTTGCCTTTGACCAACAGCCCTAAAACTTCTCTTTCGCGAGCCGATAAATTAAAATCCTCCTCAGAATCGGGCTTTCCGCTTTGAAACTGATTCAACACCTTTTTGGCAACACTCGGCGACATAGGAGCACCGCCATTATGCACTTCCACTATGGCATCAAGCAATTTTGCTGATCCGGCATTTTTTAGAATATAACCACTCGCACCTGCTTTGAGCGCTGAAAAAATCCGGTCATCATCGTCGAATACCGTCTGCATCAAAATATGAATATCGGGGAAAAACTTCCGTATTAAAACAACACCTTCAATGCCATTAATTCCGGGCATATCAATATCCATCACTACTACATGTGGATTCGACTCTGTGATATTGTCTTTTAATTGTTTGCAATTCGGGAAGGATCCTACCAGCTCCAGGTTATCAGTATCTCCAATCAACAGCGAAATTGAATCCCGAAGAAGTGCATTGTCATCAAAAATTACTACCCGAATCTTGTTCATCCAATTTAAATTAACTGCAAAGAAACACCGAATTTACCATTCACTCAATTACTAATAGTGGTAATCATTGGAATGGCTAAATAGCTAAGAAAAATCATAATAAATTGCTTATCAATTAATTAATCTGTCTTAAAAGTTAAACGCACCAAAGCTCCGGATGGTTCTGCCTTTCCCAGATAAAGTTCTCCACCGATATCTTTTGCCCGCGATTTTAAATTATGCAGTCCGTTTCCTCCTAGTCCGTTACCATTGGTCAGGGCCGGAAAGCCAACACCATCATCAGCTATTTCGAGATGCAAAACACCCGATTTACTCTTCAACGATACCATGACATTTTTTGCCCCGGCATGTTTAACGATGTTATGAATGGCTTCTTTAAAAATGAGGAAAACATTTTTACGTTTTTCAGGCGATAAAACCATTGCCAATAAATCGTTTTCAAAGTCAAATTGAAAAGAAGTTCCATTGGGAGATAGCATCATCGCTGAAAATGCAAGCATTCTGTTTTTTAACTGATCTATAGATTCGTTTCCCGGATTTAAACTCCATACAATGTCACTCATTTTATCGATGAGATCACGCGAAGCAAAACTGATTTTATTCAAAACTTCTTCATTGCCTGCATTCTTCAATGCTCTGTTTTTTGCTACATCACTGTATACAGAAATGCTGCTCAAGGTACTTCCTAAATCATCGTGCAATTCCCGACTGATTCGTAACCGTTCTTCTATTAATGAAATTCTTTTTTCACTTTGTTTTTTCCTGTTAAAATGAACAAACAACAAATACGCAGCAACTAAGGTGATCAGCACTGCTATTAACGAAACATTCCGCAGTGATTTTTCTTTGGCACTTATCTGGTTTGCGAGATCCAGATTTTTTGCACTCATCTCCAGGTCCGCCTGTTGAAGTAATAATTTCTTCCGCTGATTTTCTTCATTCAAACGTACTTCTGTCAATTGCAGATCTTTAATCTTCGCTTCATTTTCAGCTAATGCCAGTTGATCTTCCTTACTCTTGTTTTTTGATGTTTCCAGAATTAATTGCTGCTCTCTTTGTTCCAGAATAAGCATGTTAATTTTTTGCTCCGAAAGCAATCGTTGAATTTCTTCCTGCTTTTGTGCAGTCTGGAATTTGCTCTCTGCCTCGACTATAATTCTTGCCTTTTCTTCATTGTAAATGGAATCCTGCAGCAGTTTATATTTTTGAAAATACTTCAGCGCTCCGGAATAGTTTCCGCTCTTTTCATAAATTTTGGAAAGTAAATCGGAAGCATCCATTACTTTCTTAATATCATTAATGGCCACTGCCTGCGAATAACTTTTTTCAGCGTAAAAGCTCGCACTATCCAGATTATTTAACTGAAAATAATTAAGACCGATTAAATTAATCAGATAAGGTAAATCCGTAGTTGCATTTAGTTTTTCACCTATCTCTAATCCCGTTCTTGCATGAAAAATAGATTTCACATAATCCTTTTTTTCATAGTGTAAATCGGCAAAACCACTGTTTGACGCCATGGTAAAGTAAACGCTGTTATTTGCTATGGCAGCTGCCATAGCTTTTTCGAAATACGTTTCAGCATCCTGATATTTCTTCTCTAATAAATAGGCATTCCCTTTCTCAAGATAAATTCGCGCAATTCTGTTTTTGATTCCTGAACTTATTGAAAGTTCTAATGCCTTATCATAATATTCATGTGATTTCGGAAAATTATTCTGGTTGTAAAAAATATTCGCCAGAGTAATGTAAACCCAGATTTCATCATTGGTGTTGCCAGCTTTTTTGTGATATTCCAATGCATCTAAACCTGTTTTTACCGCTTCATCAAATTTTTGCTGCTCAAAATAAATGTTGCAAATTTTATTCAAAGTAGATCCAATATCAGCTACTGAATTTGATTTCTTAGCTAACCTTAAAGCATCATTGGAATAATCAAGTGCAATGTCAAACTTGTTTAGATAAGTATAATTGTTAGCAATGGCATTGTAGGTCCAGATCAGACTTGATGTGTCTTTAAATTCTTCATAAATAACCTGGCATTTCTTTAAGATGTCAATTCGTTTTTGATTCTGAGTTCCTAATGCTGTACTCAGAGTTCCTAATGCCTTGGCGTATGGAATTTTAAACGGACTCTTCTCCAATATTTCACATGCCCTCGTTGCATAAGCAAATGTGGAATCGTAATTTCCTTTATAATTAAAATAGGCAGCACGCTGATTTAAAACTACACCTTCATAATATGCAGATTGCTTCCCTTTTGCGATTTCTTCTGCTTTGATTAAATAATCATTTGCCAGATCAATTTTTGCACGAGCATTTAAACTGAAAAGTTTTGTCAATGCCACAAATCGCAACGAATCATTGGACGCCTGAGCCAGGTTCGATTCCCATTTTGCAAATTCGGTTTGTTGTGCAAATACCTTCCCGGGAAGGCAAAAAATCAATAAGAAGGTTATCCCAAATAAAGCACTCTTTATACAGTTATTCATAAATCACTCTTAGTGGGTATCAATTCTTCAAATATAAAAATATCCGGCTGGTTACCAAATACCTGAAATCAGGTATCATCTTCACCAAAAGTGCCCCCGTATTTCGGCCTGTACAATTACCAAATGTGGTGAATTTTGGGGGTGCAGGGTGAAAATCGTAAAAATTGGATTTTACTACATTTATCTAATTATCAATTATCTATGACAAAAAGGTGTTTTTTATAGCAACCCGTGTAAACGACAATCCCGTTTACACGACCGGACCCACCATTGACAAGAGTCGATTTTCTTCTCAAATTTGCTTAAGATGTGACAAAACTGCATCCATCACAACTGAACCTAAAACAGATCAAAACCTTTCTGATGAAAAAATCTTTACTCCTTACCACCGCATTATTGACCTCTATTTGTTGTCACCAGGTACAAGCCCAGTGGTCGCGAATGGATGAAACCATTGCTGTTCCAAACACCAATGTGAACAGCAGACTTCCCGTTTCGCCTTCTCCTGCATTGTTAAGCAAAGCAAACATTCCGCAGTCTGAATGTATATCGCCGGCATTAAAAGCACAGGTGCAAGTTGAAAACAAGCTTAACCGCGAAGCATTGATAGCTAAAAATCCTTCGCTGTTTGCCAATAGAACTTCTCAGTTCCCAACTTTTATCTGGCCCACTCAACCCAAAGCAGGTTTCACCGATTACGGATATTACACCGTTCAAAATCTGGTGGATCACAATGCTGCATTTCCGAATCAATTACAAGATTACAATTGCCTGCAGCGTACCTATGATTTTGGAAGCGGTAACCACGAAGGAACCGATATTATTTACTGGCCTTATGCCTGGAGAAGTATGGATGCAGGCATCATGGAAATTGTAGCTGCTGCTCCCGGAATAATTATCAATAAACGAAATGCATATCCCGACAGAAGCTGTCTGAACAATGGTAATTCGGCATGGAATGGAATTATTGTGGAACATGCCGATGGCTCGGAAGCATGGTACTGGCATTTCAAAACAGGAAGCGCTACATCCAAAAATGTTGGCGATGCAGTTGTTGCAGGCGAATATTTAGGCCTTGCCGGAAGCTCCGGAAGTTCCGACTGGCCACACGTGCATTTTCAAGTGAATGATGCAGCCGGAAATTTTGTGGATCCATGGGAAGGACCATGCAACCCCACTACTCCTGTTAGTCTCTGGCAAAATCAACAGCCTTACAGTGTTCCATCCGTAAATCGCGTTTGTACTAAATCTTCTCAAATAGATTTTTACGATTGCCCGGATCCTGAAATTACCTATGAAAAAGATACGTTCCAATTGGGAGATTCACTCTGGGTTTGGGCTTATGTGCGCGATTTAGAATTCAACTCAACCATGAATCTCGATCTCATCACACCTGCAGGAGTTAGCGGAATTAACTGGAGCTTTACTGTGCCTTGGGCAACCTGGCCAACATCATATGTGAGATGGTATTACATCGTCGATAACTGGTTTGTAAATGGAAACTGGAAATGGCGAGTGAACTATGGTGGTAATGTTTATGAGCATGATTTTGTGATTGGAAATCCGCTGAGTACACAAGAGATTTCCGGAGTGAAGCCTTGCATCATTTCACCAAATCCAGCACAAAATTCATTTACCCTTTCTGTTCCCGGAAATAAATCCATTAAAGCAATCAGTGTTATTGATCAGCTTGGAAGAGAAGTACTTTCGATTAGTGAAAAACTAAATGATGGCATTACGAAAACTGAAATCGATTGTGCAACATTACCTGCAGGAATATACCAAGTTAAGGCCTCATCAAATGAAGAAATATTTGTCTCCAAATTTGTAAAACAATAGGAAAAACCAACCACAGTGGAGCCGCATTACTTAGGTAGTGCGGTTTTTTTGTGCTTCAAAATCATGCATTTTCCTAAAAAAAGCTATATTTGAAGACTTAACTGCGGAACTTTACCCGTCAGACTAAAAATTATCTTTAAAAATCAGATCGAAAATTATGAAAAGGATACTAATCTTCATAACTGTTTTTCAATTACTAACTGTCGTTACCGGCTATTGCCAGAAGAGTCCTTCGCTGATAAATGTCACCGGCGTCATTGAAAATAACGTCTCCGATTCGTTGTTAATCATGAATGGTCTCGATGAGCCCGTGCATCAGATTGCAATCACCGAAAACAGTAAAGTAAAAGGATACTTTAAAGGCAAAACCGGTTATTACCAGATGATGCTGGGGCAGGAAAAATTCCCATGCTATTTTAAATCCGGTGATATGCATTCCTTTTCGGTGAACATGAAAGAATTTGGAAACACCATTCAATTTTCGGGCGGACAGGCAGCAGCAAACAACTACCTCATTACAAAAGCAAAACGTGATGGTCTTACAAAAGCTGCAGAAGCAAATGGAATGGCCATACAAATGGAAGAAGCCAACTTTATTAAATACAACGATTCTATTTTTAAAGCTAAAGCAGATCTACTCAACAATTCCGGAATTCAGGATGACGCCTTTATACAGCTCGAGAAAAAATCGCTTGCCATTGAGCAAATGAATGAGCTGGTGAATTTTCCGATGATGAAAATATTTGCATTGGGACAAAAAGATTTCAAGACCACCTCCACTTATCCGGATGCATTTAAGCTGACGAACTTCAACGACCCGGATTTAATTCAGGTGCCCGGTTATACGATGCTGATACAAAACCTGTCGTTTAAATTGGCCAATGAAAAAAAGGAACGCAATGAAGTCCGGGATGTCTTTACAGAATGTCTGAACATGATTGACTCGCTGGTTACCAATGCAGAGGTAAAAGAGCATGTGGCTTTTAACTTTGGTAAGATGGCATTGGAGCACACCAAAACACCAGCAGAATATGTGGCGAGGTATAAGGCAATTGTAAAAGATCCAACGCATATCAAAGTAGCTGACGACTGGTTTTCGCAAGCTGAATCGACATTACCCGGCAAGCCTTCACCTGACTTCAAACTGAAAGATATAGCAGGCAAAGAATATACCTTGAAAAGCTTTAGAGGAAAATATGTTTATATCGACGTGTGGGCTACCTGGTGCATGCCATGCATTGGAGAAATACCACACTTGAAAAAACTCGAAAGCGAAATGCACGGCAAAGACATTGTGTTTGTCAGCATCTGCACATATGACGAAAAATCGAAGTGGGAAAAATACCTGAAAGAAAAAGAAATGTCCGGCGTGCAGCTCTACTCCGAAAAAACAGAACCTTTCTTATCAAAGTACGCCATCCGCGGCATCCCTCGTTTCATACTTCTCGACAAAGAAGGAAAAATAATCAACCCTAACGTCGAGCGACCATCGGATCCGGCTTTGAAAAAGGTATTTGCGGAGTTGGGATTATAGGCAAGGCTTTACATCTGTTTCATTTCTACGGCATTTTCATTTATTGAAAATTGGACGTTGTACATTTTGCATTTTACATTGCGAACTTAACGTTACGCATGCGGAATTTACATGTGCCTCATCCCTGCCCTTCTCCTGCTTGGGCATTCCGTTATTCACAAATATTTTCGGCAGGAGAAGGGTAGTTCCTGTTACTTTTTGAACTACTCTATTTAACTTCTGACATTTTACCTTTCAATGAGCACTTAACAATTTAAATTGGAAGTTTTACATTTTGCATTTTACATTGCGAACTTGTCATTTAGCATTGGAAATTCCACATTGGGCATTTGACATTGAAAATTGAGCATTGAACATTTTAAATTCACGTTTTTAAGCAGAATTTTCAATACCGACCTTCAAAAAGCGAGGATTTTCCCTCTAGGCTTATCACTATGTCTTTTGTAATGTATTGATATTTAGATCAATAAGATTTATGAAATATGCGCTGGGGAATAGGTCAGGTGTTGTAAATGGTGTATTTTTAAAGGGCTCAATTCTTGCGTAAATAGGCGTTTTACACACGGTTAATTGCGAATATTTTTTTGCGGGAATATGTGAGTTATGCGGTAATTTTTATGACTTGACTTTTATGACTAAGAAACAGAAAGCGTTCGTATTTTCGTTAATATATGTGAGTCTTGGAACATATGCAATATTCTGCAGCTATGGAATAGATGAATGTTATTGCGAAAATGTTATGATTCTTTATATGTTATGTTTCCCAGCTACAATACTAGGAGGAACAATTAGATTTGGAATGGCAGATGGATATGTTATCCCAGTAATAATTGCTCAAATAATCACACTTTATCTATTGTATAAATTGTGTTTTAAAATATTAGGCAAATAGTCAAACTACCGCTAACAGGGGTTTTGCGACAGGCGGTTTGATAAGCAAACTCAAAGTTTTGTCCAACTATTAATTTTCTTTACTTTTAGACAGGCGAAAGCTCCGGAATCCGCCCGAACGCAAAGCCCCGGAACGTCAGGTTGTGAAAAAACTCCATTCCCATTTATTTTTCTCCAAAAACAGCTTTTAAAATTTCATTCTAAGTGCAGTGCAACGTTTTAAACGCATGCAAAAATCAGGTTGCAAAGTTGGGTTGAAAATAGTTGAAGCGTATAATGCGATTAAAATGCGTCGCTATTAAAGCAAAAAGCCACTCCTTGTGGTATTTTGGCTTCCAGTTTTTGAGTGTTTGCATAAGATGATCCAAAGTAAAAATATTCAAGACTCG
>CAUJFJ010000214.1 GCA_963169675.1 Bacteroidota bacterium | reverse complement strand
AGGGTGCCAAGTTCACCCTGCTGTTTAATTTCAAATTTATTAACAACTTAAGAAGTTATCAACCCCCCTAGAACCCCCATTTCAAAAACAATATTTTTTTGTTTAAACATTCCTTTGAAGGTCCAAAGGAAGGGTGCTGATGTGCTAATGTGCTGGTGTGCTGATTTTTTTTTCCACAGTAGAAAAATGTGAGTGCACTTGATTTGGTAATTCTTATCCCTGAGCGAATCTTTCCCTCTCCTCATCGCGCAAGCGCATTTCTCTGCGTCTCCCTAACTCTGCGTTCAAAAAAAATTATAAGGAGAATTCATCGGCGGAAATTTATTCAGTATTCTGCATGATGTTTTATTGAGTATTGATTAACAAGAATTGAATATTGAACAATGGCATTTTGGTAGAACACCACATTGATTTATGCGCAAAATTCAATTTATCATCAAAACGAAATTATCTTTTGTGCAATAACATATTGTTCGTGCACTAAACCCAGGTCCCTGCAAGAAGCTTTAGCATTGATGCGGGGTCTGCGCAAAATTCAATTTATCATCTATCATCTCTAATCTATCATAATAACGAAATTTCCATCTGAGCAGAAATAAGTAATTGACGGCAAAATTTATTCTGCCCACTGAATAAATCAGTCGTCCACATAAAAAATCCTATTCACCACAAACAACATCCTTAATGAAATGCGGACGAGCTGATAGGAAATCCAGCGCTTTAATTTTGACCACCAGTTCGATTTGCTGTAGTAGGAATCATGGGTGACCTCAATGCATTCGGTGTTGATGACATGCAGGAGGTGGTCGTTGAATTCTTTGGCAAAAGCAGTGTTGACAATATCCAGATTGAGCTCAATACTTAAATAGGCACTTAAGTGATTCTGGTTGTACGAGCCCACTGTTGCCCACGTCTCATCTACAATGGCAACCTTGCCATGAACCATCAATTCTTTCGATTCAAAGATGCGGATGTTATGTTTCAGTAACCAGCCATATAAATAATCGGATGCATATTTGACTACAGGCACATCGGAATAGTGCGTGAGTATGATTCTGATTTCAACTCCGCGTTTGGATGCTTCTGCTAACAATTTCCGATATTTTCTACCGGGAATAAAATAGCCGCCAACAATGGTAATCGATTTTGTTGCCAGTCGAGCCGCTTTATTGTAACTGGATGTTATCTCTCTTCGATTCCGCAGCCAGTCATTTTTACGCATTCGTACCCATACTTTCGATGTATCCAGCGTATTTGATTTTGCAAATATTTTAGGCCATTTCGGTTTTGCGGGATTAAATTGTTTCTCTAATATCCTTGTGCATGCTAAAGCAAGCTTCTTGCAAATGGGGCCTTCAACAACTACTGCATAATCGAGCCATGCAGGAAATTCTTTGGTGCCACGATACCTGTCGGCGATATTCATGCCACCGACCATCGCAATTTTTTCATCTATAACCAGCACTTTGTGGTGCATCCTTCGTCCCACATAAAACTTGCCGGTTGAAATGAAAGTCTCGAATTTTTTGAAGTTGACACCGGAATCTTCCAGTTTTCGTTCCCATTCTTCGGTAAATAAATTGGCACCAAAATCATCTACTACCAAATTCACCTGCACACCTTTTTTAGCAGCTTCCATGAGTGCATTCAGCAGTGGAACTCCCGTATCATCGGGATCAATGATGTAGACCTGAAAATGAATGGTGCGTTCGGCCGATAATATCAGCGCATTTAACTCATCAAAAAATACCTGCCCGCAACGTTTCCATTGAACGGCATGACCATCAAGGTAATCATTTACATCTCTCCAGGAAACCGACATACGCTCATTGGTGTGGATTTAAAACAATAAAAGTAACAATTGGTTTGTTATAGACAGAGGATAATCTATTCTGATGAAATTGTTGACAAGTGAAATAACAAATACTGGTTTGTATAAAAAATAATTTCTATCTTGGCACTTCAAATAAGCCCCAAAATGTAATGTTTTGCCTGTTTATGTTGAAAATTGCCGTGTTTTTTAGCGTATATTGATGAAGTGATAAGTGAAGAGAAACAACCGGAATAATTCCCTGATAATGATTATGAAACTATCTATATGGCTTCCAGCCCTGGCCTTGTTTGCTGCATGTGACGGACCTATTGTTGCTCAGGCTCCGACTGAAGCGCAGCAGCCCCGACCTGAATTTGTGCATAAAGCTGTTGTTACCCATAATGGTGTTTCAAAGCAGAAGTTTCTGAATAACTACCAGTTGTATCAGGAAGGCTGGGATACCCTGGCTCAAGCCCGCTTTTGGCAGGATGTTATTGATCTCACACATGATAGCATGATCGTGAACGTCGCCAGCATCCGTAAACCCTTACTAAAAGTTGCCACCAGCCAATGGCATTGTCTCACTGAAACTGAAAAAAACAGTTACAAGCAAAATCTGTGTATTTACAATAGCATGGATGAAAACACCAATATTTTTGTCACTAGCGGAAAGAAATTTTTCTTTGAATATAAAAAGGTTTTACCATTGATATCCAGATCGTTACCAGTGTTCGAAGCCTTGGAAGTAGACCCCTGGTTTGCACAGGCTATTTTGGTGATTGAAAGTCCCGGTAAAACCGAAGCACGTTCTTATGTGGGTGCTAGAGGACCATTCCAGCTAATGCCTTATGTGGCTAAGAAGTATGGTTTGGTGGTCAGTAAATACCGCGATGATCGTACCGACCTGGAAAAATCAGCTGCCGGAGCAGCAAAGCTTATCAAGAATATTTGTCTGCCTTACGCACGTAAAATGCTGGATGAGAAAGGGATAGCATACAATGAAAAAGATTTGTGGTTCCGTTTATTCACGCTTCATATTTATCATGCCGGAGCCGGAAATGTGGCTGCTGTAATTAATAAAATCAATCCTACTGAAGGTGGAATGGACCTCATTCGCACCATGTGGAGGACTGAAGCAGCGGGATTTAAGAACGAATCACAGAATTATTCTCAGATTGCCCTGGCATCACTAATCAATTTCGACAGATTAATTAGTCAGCATAAAGACACTGTGTTCATGATTCAGGGCGACCGCATGATCGATTTGTATGCAAAACGACTTACTTGTCCATTGGATACATTGGCTTATTTAAACGATTGCCTGTCAGCATATGAGTGCGATTTGGTGGATGGTGCTGTGCCATTCCAGTATTTTGTTGAAAAAACTGCTCGTGTTCGAAAAGAAATTGAAAAGTACAATATTCAACATGGTTATGCAACGGGGTACCTGGCGATCAATGAGTCAGAGCGACTTCACCAATTAGGCAATGAACTCATGTACAAGCGCAAATTCAATGAAGCTATCGAAGTTTTTCAGTTGGGAATCGAGAAAAATCCGATTGCACCTGCTACCTACGATAGCCTCGGAAGAGCCTACCGCCTCATTGGTAATCATGATCTGGCAATTAAATATGCCAAAAAGTCGAAGGAAGTGATCCAGAATCCGGGTGCATTTCTGAAACTTAAGCCTTAAAGCTTTTTAAGATCATCATCTTAGAGGATTGTTGAAAAATAATCCCCTAAAATCGGTTTTTTTTTATGTTTTTTGCGGTCTGAAACCGGTGTGGTAGCTCCGGGATTCGTAGCTGCCTCTTTTAAATCAAAAAACATGAAAAAAAACATTACCAGATTATTCCTTGCTATTTTACTGCTGGGAACTGCTACAGCAACTTTTGCACAGCAGACGTACTATTATGATTTCCGAAACAACTTCAACGAAAATTCAGGTTCAGGACCTGTCCTGAATGTGCTTGGAACAGGAGCATTTACTGATGTTCCGTTGCCGGAATTATCCTGCTTATCGAGAACGGTATATGGTTTCACCCAAAACAGTGGTGTTCAGTTTGACAATACTGCTGCAGGGAATTTTGTAACGGAAACATATTCGGTAGAGATGTATTTCGAATTCCTTAATAACTCCGGTTTCAAAAGAATTATCGATTTCAAAAATCAAACATCCGATTTCGGACTTTATTGCACCGCCGGCGAATTGCAGTTTTATGATGGAATAACTATCCCAACCACTGCTTTTGTTGCTAATCAGTATGTGCATTTGGTGGTGACCAGAGATTCCGCCAGCGAAGAAGTGAATCTGTATGTGGATGGAGCACTGCTCGGAACTTTTGTTGATAGCACTCAATTGGGTGTTTTGGATGCATCTAATTTGATGAACTTTTTTCAGGATGATTTGGTTTTTGGTGGTGAAGCCCGTCCGGGAAATATCGCACTTCTGAAAATATACAATACCGCAATTGATGGTACTACTGTTACTGCTAATTTCAACGACCTTGAAAAAACTTCTGCAGCCATTGCTTTCACTCCTGATATTACTTCTGCTTGTTTGAATGGCAATGTTTTCAATTTTACAAATAACAGTACCACCACTTCAACTGTAACTTATAACTGGACATTCGGAGATGGGGGAGTAGCAACTACCAATAATGCCACTTACAATTACACCACTTCCGGTAATTTTACAGTTACCTTAACTGCCGATGATGGTGCGGGTTGTATTGATTCTGTTTCAGCATCTGTAACTTTATTCGACAATCCGGTTGTGAATTTAGGTGCTGACACTACCTTCTGTGATGGTTTTGTATTAACCCTGAATGCCGGCGATGGATTCTCATCTTATATTTGGCAGGATGGAACAACTGATTCTACCTATGTGGTAACTACCGGCGGTCAATATTCAGTTTTGGTTACTGATGATAATAACTGTACTGCTGTTGATGAAATAAACATTGTAGTAGCTGCATTGCCGGTAATAGAGTTGGGTTCCGATACAACACTTTGCTTTGGTTCGTCATTGCCTCTTTCTGGTCCTGCCGGGATGGGTTCTTATTTATGGTCGACCGGTGAGACTACTGAACTAATTTTAGTGAATGCATCTGAAACATACTTCCTGACTGTTGTCGATTTTGGTGGATGTACAAATACCGATTCTATTGTTGTTGATATTCTTCCTGAACTTGTTATTTCATTAGGTGCTGATACAACTTTTTGTGCAGGTGATTCACTTATTTTGGACCCGGGTGCTTCGTTCCAATCGTATTTATGGAATGATGGTTCAACCAATTCAACATTTACTGTAGCAGCTTCCGGCACTTATTCCGTTTCCGTATTAACCGATATCGGATGTGCTGCTACTGATACTATCAATGTTCAGGTGGATGCAATCCCGGTTGTTGCTTTAGGGCAGGATACTACCCTATGTTTTGGAAGCACCTATCAGTTGGTTGCTCCTGCAGGATTACCAAATTATTTGTGGAGCACCGGTGAAGTAACCGATACTATTACAGTGACAACTTCCGGTATTTATGCAGTTATTGCCTCTACTTTGGCAGGATGCAGCGCTACCGATACTGTAGATATCATCATTAATCCGGAACTCCTGATTTCTCTTGGTAACGATTCTGCTTATTGCGAAGGAACACAGGTAATTCTGAATCCGGGTGCAGGATTCACTTCTTATGTTTGGGGTGATGGCTCAACCGATTCTACTTTCAGTGTTACGGCTTCAGGCATTTACATTGTGGTTGTGACGGATGCATTTGGTTGCAGTGCTACTGATACCGTTGCTATTCAGATTGATTTAATTCCGGTTGTTGATCTGGGTGTTGATACAACTTTATGCTTTGGTTCGACTTACCAACTTACTGCTCCTGCAGGCTACCCGGGATACTTATGGACAACAGGTGAAGTAACTGAAACCATTGTGGTTAATACTTCCGGTATTTATGATGTGGTTGTTACCACTCCTGCCGGATGTACTGCAGTTGATACCGTTCAGGTGACCATCAATCCTGAACTGATCATTTCCCTAGGTCCGGATGTTACTGTTTGTTCAGCTGCATCAACAGTTTTAGATCCCGGAACCGGATTCGCTTCTTATGTTTGGTCTGATGGTTCTACTGATCCAACCTTTACGGTAACTGCCAGCGGTGATTACAGTGTTTTTGTAACTGACATTTTCGGATGTTCTGCTACTGATACTGTTTCAGTAATCGTGAATCAGTCGCCGGTAGTTTCGCTTGGTGCTGATACTACTTTCTGTGGAGGAACTACCATTGACTTCGATGCCGGTGCAGGATTTGTATCGTATCTGTGGAGCGATGGTTCTTCAGCACAAACTCTCAGTGTTACAGCAGGTGGAATTTATGCTGTTACTGTAACAGGAGCTAATGGTTGTACCGGAACAGATGAAGTGATTGCTATTGCAACACCATTGATTTCTTTAGGTCCTGATTTTGCAATTTGTGATGGTCAGACAGCATCCTTAGATGCCGGAGCAGGTTTTACTTCCTACCTGTGGAGTGATGGTGCTTTATCGCAAACTATCAACGTAACTCTTGCAGGAACTTATACCGTTACCGTTTCCGATGCTTCAGGTTGTATTAATTCTGATGATGTGGTTATTACGGTTACTCCTCCGCCATTTCTCGAATTAGGTCCCGATCAAACTATTTGCTTTGGAACCGCAGTAGTACTTGATGCAGGTGCCGGTAATTTCAATTACCTGTGGAATGATGGTTCAACTAACCAGTTATACCTGGCTTCTACTGCAGGTGTTTTCTCGGTAACAATTACCGACATCACATCCGGTTGTGAGGCAACCGATAATGTTACTATTACTGTGAACCCTGCTCCGGTAATTACACTGGGAGTAGATACAACTCTTTGCTTTGGTACAACCTTCACTCTTGATGGTGGCGCAGGCTTTAGCGCTTACCTGTGGAATGATGGAACATCTGCACAAACACTGGATGTGACTGCTGCTGGCTTGTATACCGTAACTGTTACCGATGCTGCAGGATGTACTGGTTCTGATGATGTGGAAATTTCTTACTATCCTCAGATTCCAACTCCATCTGTTTCTCAGGTTGGAAATACCCTGCAATCGAGTTCCCTAACAGGAAACCAATGGTATGCTGTACCGGGCGGACTTATTGCCGGTGCTACCGGTGATACTTATTCACCTCCACAAAACGGTGTGTTCTACGTTGTTGTAACCGATTCTAATGGATGTTCAAGTGCTCCTTCACCTGATTTCAACTTCATCAATACCGGAATTGGAACTGTAGCAAATGCATTGGTGACCATTGCTCCGAATCCGGCTAACCAATATATCACTATCGAAACTTCCGGGGTTGCCGACAGCAAAGTGCAAGTTGAACTAATCGACATCTTAGGCAAAACAGTCTTTGAAACAACCATAAATGCGAACTCTCGTAAGCAATTGGCAGTGAATACCTATCCAGCAGGTATCTATTTGTTAAAAACTAGCGCCAAAGGATTCAATAAAGTAACCAGAGTGGTTATTTCCAGATAATTCTAATTAACAATTTTAAGAAGACCGTTCCTTACCGGGGACGGTCTTTTTATTTGTTTTTAACCTCTCATTAGCAGAACTTCAAAAAAACTGATAATTTTGTGCCATCAAATTCATTCAATTATGAAAAAGTTCCTTAAAACATATTTCAGTAACGATGGTGCAGGAGTATTTGCATTACTATGGGTAATGGCTATCATCGCTGCCATTACAACTATTATTTCTAATGGGGGAGGAAAAGACTTTTAAGATCAGACAAAACGTTTGATCAGCCGCAGGTTATGTGTGTATTTGCGGGTTTCAGCATTGAAAATCCCATGATGATCGAGGCTATCAATGCGAACCTTACCGGATGCATGAATAATCTGGTTATTTGGCAGAATTACACCTACGTGCACAATTCTGCCTTCTTCATTATCAAAAAATGCCAGATCTCCCGGACGGGCTTCATCCACCAGGTGAATCAGTGATCCTTGTTCGGCCTGTTGCGATGCATCTCTTTTTAATCGGATGCCGGCTAATTTGTAAACCATTTGCGTATATCCTGAACAGTCGATTCCGAAAGGAGTGCGACCGCCCCATAAGTAGGGAGAATGTAAATACATATAAGCATTCTCCACAATACCTTTGGTAGTTTGCAGTTTTTCGGGACATTTTACATTCCCTTCAAACCTGAAAGCTGTTCTTCCAAGCCTGCAGGTATGATCTTTGAAATGCGGCATTGAAGAACCCAGGACAATCGAAAAAAGCGAATTTTCGTGGAGCATGATTTGCACCAGATCGAACGATACGCAATATTGTTCCTTATTCAGTTTTGCAAATTCCTGTAAATCGATAGGCTCAAACTGAACAGATGAAAGCCATCCTTCATAACCATCATAAGCCAATTTAACACGGCACCACAATCCCGACCGTTCAATTATTTCGAAATGTTCTCCAAAAAGCACCTGAGAAACCATTTCGCTTTGATGCGAGGCTTCTTTCCTGAGAGGAATTACTGTGAGATTACAGACGCCGTGTGTCAATTCGTATTCAGATTACATGTTTTCAATTACTATAGCACTGGCACCACCACCACCATTACAAATTCCGGCAGCACCTAATTTAGCACCTTTTTGTTTCAGCACGTGAACCAATGTTACCACAATGCGGCAACCGGAGCTTCCTAATGGATGACCAAGAGCCACTGCTCCGCCATTGATATTTACTTTGGCAGGATCAAGTTTCATCTCCTGATTATTGGCAATTGCCACAGCACTGAAAGCTTCATTGATTTCAAAATATTCGATATCGGTTAATTTCAATCCTGCTTTTTGAACTGCTTTTGGAAGCGCTTTAGAAGGAGCCGTTGTAAACCATTCCGGTGCTTGTTGTGCATCGGCGAAAGAAACAATTCTAGCAAGTGGTTTGATACCCATTTCCAAAGCCTTTTCTTTACTCATAAGCACTACACAGGATGCACCATCATTTAGTTTGGATGCATTGGCTGCTGTAACGGTACCATCCTTTTGGAAGGCAGGCTTCAAAGAAGGAATTTTACTAAAATCTACTTTTTTGTATTCCTCATCTTCAGCAACGATCAAAGGATCTTTGCCACGTTGAGCAACTTCTACAGGTACAATTTCATCCTTAAAAAGACCTTTTTGGTAAGCTTCAGCAGAACGTTTGTATGAATTGATTGCATACTCATCCTGAGCTTCGCGAGAAATATTGTTTGTGGAAGCACACAATTCCGTGGCATTTCCCATATGATAATTGTTGTAAACATCCCAAAGGCCATCTTTTACCAAACCATCGGTAATTTGTCCATGACCCAAGCGATAGCCATTGCGGGCTTTATCGAGGTAATAAGGCACATTTGACATACTTTCCATGCCACCTGCAACCACTATATCATTGTCGCCCAGCATTATAGACTGAGCACCAAGCATAATTGCCTTCATTCCGGAAGCACAAACTTTATTCACGGTAGTTCCGGGAGTCGTGTTTGGTAATCCTGCATATATAGAAGCCTGTGTTACAGGTGCTTGTCCCACATTTGCTGACAAAACATTACCCATATAAACTTCCTGAACATGTTCCGGTTTGAGTCCGGCTTTCTGAACAGCGTCTTTAATTACGATGGCACCCAGTTGAGTGGCGGTGAAACTACTTAATGCGCCTCCAAAGGCACCTATTGGTGTACGGGTTGCAGCTACTATATATACTTCTTTCATAGTGTTTTATGTATTTTATTGCCTTGAATATTCTGAATTTTGCGCAAAGGTAATGATATTCCCGGAAGTACTAAATTCCGTTATAACTGGTTCTGTGCCATAAAAATGAGTACCTTTGCACCGAATTTTCCTGATACTCAGGGAATATGACTTAAAAACAAAAATGGAATCATTTCAGAAATTGGGACTCGACCAACGGGTTCTACAAGGTATTGCAAAGTTAGGATTTGAAACACCCACACCTATTCAGGAACAAGCTATCCCGGAGCTATTAACCGGCAAACGCGACTTCATTGGATTAGCACAAACAGGAACCGGAAAAACAGCAGCATTCGGATTACCACTTCTACAGCTGCTCGATTTTGAAAATAAAAAAACACAGGCTCTTATTCTTGCACCAACACGTGAATTGTGTGTGCAGATTGCAAGTGATTTAGAGAAATTTGCTGACGGAATCAGAAACGTTCACATCGTTGCCGTTTATGGTGGTGCAGCTATTTCCCGTCAGATGGATCAGATTCGTCGCGGAGCACAGATTATCGTTGCTACCCCGGGTCGTTTGATTGACTTACTAGACAGAAAATGTATTAACCTCAAGGAAAATTATACTGTTGTTCTGGATGAAGCAGATGAAATGCTGAACATGGGATTTCAGGAAGATATTGATTACATTCTTGAGAACACTCCCGATACCCGCACTACCTGGCTTTTCTCAGCTACCATGCCTCAGGAAGTTCGCTCCATTGCCAAGAAATACATGGAGAATCCGTTTGAATTAACGGTAGGAAAAAAGAATGCCGGAGCAGAAAATATTGAACACGTTTATTATCTCGTTCAGGCACGCGATCGCTATCTGGCATTAAAAAGAATTGTCGATTTTAATCCTGATATTTTTGGTATCGTTTTTTGTCGTACCAAAATTGAATCACAGGAAGTTGCTGATAAACTGATTAAAGATGGATACAATGCCGATTCTTTACATGGTGATTTGAGCCAGCAGCAAAGAGATAAAGTAATGGGTCGTTTCCGCGATCGCTCTATGCAATTACTTATTGCTACCGATGTGGCTGCTAGAGGAATTGACGTGAGCAACGTAACGCACGTTATCAATTACGAATTACCCGACGATAGTGAAGTTTATACCCACCGTAGCGGACGTACAGCCCGTGCCGGAAAATCAGGTATTTCGATTGCTATCATTAACCTGCGTGAGATTGGTAAAATTCGCCAGTTAGAGCGTCAGTTAAACCGGAAATTCAAACACGAAAGAGTACCTGATGGATTTGCAGTTTGTGAAAAACAACTGTGGCATCTGGTACATAAAGTTCACACTGTTGAGGTTGATGAAGCAGCAATTGCTGGATATCTTCCCGGAATCAATGATGAACTGGCTGAATTATCGAAAGAAGAAGTAATTAAACGATTTACAGCACTTGAATTTAACCGATTCCTAGATTACTACCGAAATGCACCTGATATTAATGCCGATGCTTCTCGTGCAACAGGCGGTGCAGGAGCAGAAAGAGGTAAGCCTCGTTCACAAGGTAACTATGGAACGTTGTTTATTAATTTAGGTAGTGCCGATGGACTCGATGCTGGTAAAATGCTGCGTTTGCTTTGTGATGTTGCTCCTGTAAAAGGAACTCAGGTTGGACGTATGGATATAAAGGGTGTTTACTCATTTATCGACATCGACCGCGATGCAATTACTTCAGTCCTGGAATCATTTAATGGCGAAATGTTCAAAGGCAGAAAAGTCCGCGTCGATTTATCGGAAGGTGGCAGCAAAAGTGGCGGCTCCAGAAGGTCAGGTGGTGATGGTGAACGCAGACGTGATGACCGTGGCGATCGCGGTGGAGATCGTGGTGGTGACCGTGGACCAAGATCCGGAGGCGGCGGAAGAGCATCAGGTGGTTACCACGACCGCAAGCAAAGTGCAGGTGGCAGCGGTGGCGGTGGCGGTGGCTACGCCGGCAAACGCGATGGCGAAAGAAAACGCCGTCGTGATTAATTAATAAGTTCCTTCCTCAGGCATTACCAATGCCAGAATAATATATATCAGCAGGCCTGTTCCAAATACGATTACCGATATGAGGAACAGTGCCCTGATGATGGTTGGGTCAATATCAAAGTAATCACCCAATCCACCACATACCCCGAATATTTTCTTGTTCTTTTTTGCAAGGCGCTTTTCCATAATTGTTGATTTGATACTTGTAAAGTTACAAATCTGTTTTAAATAAATTGTGGGATTTTATTAATTGTCAAACTGCTTTAATCGCCTGCAACATTAATTTGACTTTTCATTTTTAATGTGAACCCATCATCATAATACCATCCTGAAAAAGTGGAAATTGTGAGTTTCTCCACTGTAAAAAACTGATATTTTACACTTTGTTCACCTCCTTGCATATGATAAGCTTGTATGAGTTTGGCATTTCTGGTCGCTTTATCAATAAACAATAAATTTCCGAATGTAGAAGCAGGAGCTCCGGTATCAGTTTTTGAAAAATAATAACACTCAAAATTTCCTGCATCAGGTAATCTGAATCGACAACTGTCCAGCTGATACACTATCAAACTATCAGTCTTTACATTCATTTCTTCCCGGGGAACCGGATTAAGCACTTGCACTGATTTATAATCCGGTGTTGCGATAGTTTTCGCCAAATTCAAACTTTCATAATAATTTGAAATGGAGTCAAACAACATCGCTTCAGGTTGTTTCAATTGCCCGTATTTTTCAGGATCTGCTTCCCATTTTAAGGGATACTTTAATTGAAGTAACAGTGGATTCCCCCAGGGATAGTTGAATTCTTTAACGGATGTTGCAGAAACCGGCTCTGCAATTTCTACAGAATCTGTTTTTTCCGGTGCTGAGTTTCTTTCAGGAGAGGCACATCCCAAAATAAAGATCATGAAAATTAAAGAAGCAAAAGTGTTGAGGTAAAAGACTTTGTTGAAATGCATAATTCAAGTAATTTATTTCCGGTGGCATTGAAATCCTGTCGACTTTCTACACGAATAATGCCAGAAAAGACTTGGTAAATTTCTTAATTATTCTGACAGTTTCGATTGTTTGTGAATTTTGTAATCATTTTATTGTCAATTATTTAGATCAAATGCAAGATATGATATGTAAACAGCCCTTTGGTTTTTAATCCATTTCACCTTAAATTCATTTCTAATTAAACGGAAGGCTTACTTTTGTTGTCAAACTCATGTTCCTATGAATATCGATTTACGTTCCGATACGGTTACCAAACCTTCCATGGGTATGCTGGAAGCGATGATGAGTGCCAAAATCGGGGATGATGTTTTTGAAGAAGATCCAACCGTTGTGAAGCTCGAAAATGAAGTGGCCTCTATATTTGGGAAAGAAGCCGGTTTGTTTTGTCCTTCCGGGACTATGACCAATCAAATTGGAATTAAGATACAAAGTCAGCCCGGACAGGAAATTATCTGTGATCAGCATTCTCATATTTATCTTTATGAGGGTGGTGGACTGGCATTTAATTCGGGTTTATCGGTTGCATTGTTAGCAGGTGACCGGGGGCGGCTTACTGCCCATCAGGTAAAAGATGCCATTCGTCCCGATCATGTTTATTATCCTAAAACAGCAGTGGTGTCACTCGAGAACACTCATAATCGCGGTGGTGGGAGTTTGTATGAATTGCAGGAAATTAAAGCCATCAAGGAGGTGTGCGATGCAGCACAATTAAAACTTCATCTCGATGGTGCCCGGATTTTTAATGCACTGGCAGAAAGCCCATATGCTGCAACAGAGATTGGTCCCTTGTTTAACACCATTAGCGTTTGTCTTTCCAAAGGCATTGGAGCACCGGTTGGCTCTGTACTGGTTTCAGATAAGTCTACTATTTACCAGGCACGCCGAATTCGCAAAGTAATGGGTGGAGGAATGCGTCAGGCAGGTTTTTTAGCAGCTGCTTGTCTGTACGGAATTCGCAACAATGTGGCGGGATTGAAAGAGGATCACCGGCGAGCCCGCATTCTTGGTGATGCCATGAGTGCATTGCCTTTCGTGGATTCCATATTGCCGGTTTCGACCAATATTATAGTGTCATTTATAAATAACAATATGCCTCTCGAGACGTTCCTACAGCATCTTGCTGCTAATGGTATTAAAGCCGTACCTTTCGGACCACAGGCAGTGAGAATGGTAACACATCTCGATTTTGATGATACTATGCTCGATTATACACTTGAAATTCTTAAAAAGTCCGCTTCACTTTGAAACTAACTGCATTTCTTCTATTGTTTTCATTGTTGGTTTCTGCTGCTTTGGCGCAGGATGAAATGATACGTATTAAAGGAACTGTTTATGATCCGGGTAATAAAGGTTCTATTCCCAATCTGATGATTGTAAATAAGCGAACACAGCAGGGATATTTTGGAACCAACTCCGGGTATTTTGAATTGGATGTGAAGCGAACCGATACGTTAATTATTGCCGCAACAGGTTTTCAGACCATTAAAATATTCCTTAAAGATTCGATTCTGGATCCCTCTAAAAATATTTCAATAGCCTTAAAAAAACTGGAAATTAATCTGAAGCCGGTTGAAATTTTTACCAAGCGGGATTTGGAAGAAATACAAAAAGATATCGATTCACTCGGCTATGAAAAAGAAGATTATATGCTTCAGGGTGCCGATGTTTTGGAAAGCCCCATCACGGCCCTTTATCAGGCATTCAGCAGGAGGGAACGCAACAAACGTTTGGTAGCTGAAATGCGTAACAATGATCGCCGGCGGGAATTGCTTAAAGAACTTTTCAGAAAATATGTCGATAATGATATTATTACGCTCGATAATGCCGACTTCGATGACTTTGTTGATTTTAGTAATGTTTCGGAAAATTTTATGAAGACTTCAACCCAATACGAATTTATAATGTACATTAAAAAACGTTTTGAGGTCTATCAGATGGTTAGAAATAGAAATTAGGTAATGTCAAGTAATCAATAACTTTTCTGTCATACCTTAGCAGTTACTAAATTTATTGCTCCCATGTTACTGAGGATTTACCTGTTCTTATTTTTGATATCGGTTTCATCCGGTATAAATGCACAGGTGGTGAAAACTGTGATGTTGGATTCTATGACTATAGTTGCAGTTTCTAAAGGATTTAATGTGACCGATTTCATAGACATGGTAAAATCGGATACATCTTTTTTACGAGGTTTCCGAAATCTCAGGAATAATTCTCACCAGGTAAACGGCACAATGACCGTGTATGGCAAAAAGAACAAAGTGGTTGCAACTCGCACCAGAAAGGCCATGCAAACAGTGACTGATCGTCGCAGATATGTCACCATCCAAGATGAAAAAGTAACCGGCGATTTTTATAAACGAAAAGGAGATCCGGAAACTTACACTGCAGAAATTTTTGATGAGGTGTTTTTTTATAAAGATACCATTCCGGTTGATCGTGAAATTGTATCTCAGCAAGCTGATCCCAAAAACGAAAACAGCAGCCATATTAACCAATTGAAAAAACTGGTATTTAATCCCGGAGCCGAAATTGATGGTGTGCCTGTGATAGGAAAACGTATGGCAATTTTTGAAGATCACATGGTGCCTTTTTACGATTACCGCATTTCAACTGCCCTTTGGCAGGATACTGTCTCCTGCTACGTATTTAGCTGCATTTCAAAACCTGATGCTGGCGACCGCACTGTAGTGAAGTCGTTGAATACCTGGTTCGACCGACGTACCTTCGCAATCGTTTACCGCGATTACCAACTGGTGTATAGTGGACTGCTTTTCGATTTTGATGTAAACATGAAAATTGTAATGGATGATTCACCTATGCTGCATCCCAAAAATATTTCCTACAAAGGCTTTTGGGATGTGCCTTTGAAGAAAAAAGAAAAAGTAGATTTTGACCTGAATTTTGAAATGTAGCCGGTTATTTTTTAGCTTTTTAAGTATTGAATTATACGGTGTTACCATTTTTTTTCTGATTGCTGCCACCGGCCCATGTACGCTCCTTTCCGAATCATAACTCATTTTTTGATCCTTTTTATTACATTTGTCCATGCATCAGGCCTTACTTATAATCGATTTCGGATCTCAATATACTCAGCTGATTGCCAGAAGAGTACGTGAATTAAATGTCTACTGTGAGATTCATCCTTTCAATCATTTACCAACCGATATCAAACGTTTTCAGGGGATTATTCTCTCCGGAGGCCCTGCATCGGTCCGCGATTTGAATGCGCCCGAGATTCCTACCATGGAATTTCGCGGAAAGTACCCGGTACTGGGAATTTGCTACGGAGCGCAGCTTATGGCGCAACAAGCAGGAGGGAATGTAATGCCTTCCAAAACCCGTGAATATGGTCGTGCACATTTATCTACAACCAATGGAACGCCTTCTTTGCTGAAAAACGTAAGCGCTTCTTCACAGGTATGGATGTCGCATGGCGATACCATCACAGAGATTCCGGAAGGATTCGAAATTATTGCCAGCACGGAAACGGTTAAAGTTGCCGCATACAAAGTGTATGGGGAGCAGACTTTCGGTGTACAATTTCATCCGGAAGTAGTTCATAGTACAGAAGGCAAAACCTTACTCAGCAACTTCCTTTTTGATGTGTGTGGTTTTACCGGTGATTGGACTCCCGGTTCTTATATAGAAGAAACAGTTGCGCAGTTAAAGCAGCAACTCGGAAATGATAAAGTTATTTTAGGATTATCGGGTGGTGTTGATTCCGGAGTGGCTGCTGTTCTTTTACATCGTGCAATCGGTAAAAATTTGTATTGTATATTCATCGACAACGGACTGCTTCGTAAAAATGAATTCCAGCAAGTGCTTGATGCTTATCAACACATGGGATTGCAGATTAAAGGTGTGGATGCAACCTCACATTTTTATCGCGAACTAGCCGGTGTATCAGAACCGGAACAAAAACGTAAAATTATCGGACGTGTTTTCATAGAGGAATTCGATCGCCAGGCACATGCCATTGAAGATGTGAAATGGTTGGCGCAGGGCACCATTTATCCCGATATTATTGAATCGGTATCAGTAAAAGGTCCGAGTGCTACTATTAAATCGCATCACAACGTGGGTGGTTTACCTGAGAAAATGAAACTCAAAGTAGTGGAACCATTAAAGACTTTATTCAAAGATGAGGTTCGGATTATTGGCACTGCCTTGGGAATGGCATCCGATTTATTAAATCGTCATCCTTTCCCGGGACCCGGATTGGGTATACGAATTTTGGGAGATATTACTCCTGAAAAAGTTGCCATCATACAGGAAGTAGATGCGATATT
>CAUJFJ010000213.1 GCA_963169675.1 Bacteroidota bacterium | reverse complement strand
CTTCCGGAAAAATGGCGATGCTAATTCCTTTATCAATATCCTGAGCCGCTCTTACAAATGCCTTGTGGGAACCAATGATAGAGCCACGATCGACCAGAATATTCATCTTATCGAAGAACTTGTTGAAAAAAGGCACTTTCTTGAGCTCTGCTTTTCCCATAAAATGGAAATAAACAGGAATAGAAATGTAGGTAAGGATGATATCGAGGTAAGAACCGTGATTGGGACAAATTACATATGCTTTGTTTGGATCGAGTTTACAATCGCGAATAATACGGTGCCGTATACCAACATTATTAATAAGGAACTTTGCCCATACCCGCTTTAGTTTGAACACCTTGCCAAACCATTTCTCGTTCTGCAACAACACATAAAAAACCGGAAAAAATACCATGAATGTGAGTATCCCGTTTACAAAAAACAAGCACCTCCAGGTTTTTCGTAGCGCTATTCGGAAAAAATTCATCCTGCGAAATTAGGCATTTTTTGTAATTTCGGCCCATGGAAACAGTAGTGAGTGGTATCAGGTCGACCGGAAACCTGCATTTGGGAAATTATTTCGGTGCCATGGGGAATTTTTTGAAGATGCAGCAGGAGTTTAACTGCTTCTTTTTTATTGCTGATTATCATTCATTAACAACACATCCCACCCCGGCAAATTTAAAAAATTCAGTTAAACAGGTGCTTGCCGAATATTTGGCTTGTGGGATTGATCCCGAAGCATGTACTATATATGTGCAAAGCGATTTACCCGAGACAGCTGAACTTTACCTTTTGCTCAACATGAATGCCTATGTAGGTGAACTCGAGCGTTGTACCTCTTTCAAAGATAAAATCAGGCAACAACCCGACAATATAAATGCCGGTCTGCTCACCTACCCTACTTTAATGGCTGCCGATATTCTCATTCATAAGGCGGTTAAGGTTCCTGTAGGGAAAGATCAGGAACAACACCTTGAAATGGCGCGGACCTTTGGAAACCGCTTCAATCGGTTATATCAGACTGAGACTTTTCCTGAGCCGTATGCTTTCAACTTCGGAAATAATCTGGTCAAAGTTCCCGGTTTGGATGGTTCCGGAAAAATGGGGAAATCGGAAGGTGAAGGAAATGCAGTCTTTTTAGCTGATCCTCCTGAGGTGATTCGTAAAAAAGTAATGCGGGCAGTATCTGACTCCGGACCAACTCAGCCTAATCAGCCTAAACCGGAACCAATTACCAACTTGTTCACATTGATGGCATTAGTTTCAGAACCATCTACATTGGCACATTTTAATGAGGCTTATGACTCCTGCACCATCAGGTATGGGGACATGAAAAAGCAGTTGGCGGAAGACATCATAAAGTTTACAGCTCCATTGTACGATCGCATCCAAACTATTGTCACCGACGATGTTTTATTAAGAAAAGTGATGGATTCCGGAAAGGAAAAAGCAAAAGCAAGTGCTTCTAAAACCATTAAAGAGGTGAGGGAAGTAATCGGTTTTCTGAGATAATAACTTAAAGCCATCCTGGATTTGCCAGAGGTAGCATTCAGGAACTATTTAATTGGCTTTTCCATTGGAAACCATTGGATGAATCTCTAACTTTGTGCCTCGAATCTGACATGGAAAACGGGATTGCCATAAACACTTCACCAACAATAGCATCAAAGGTTGCCGATTATGCGGCACTTACCAAAATGAAGCTTTCTTTTTTGGTGGTTTTTTCGGCTGCCATGGCCTTCATCATGGGTTCCGGAGGCGATGTAAACTGGAGTAAATTTTTACTGTTGATTGCCGGTGGTTTCCTGGTTACCGGTGCTGCCAATGCTTTTAATCAGGTTATCGAAAAGGATCTCGACAAATTAATGGACCGCACCAGAAATCGTCCTTTGGCAGATGGCAGAATGGGTGTTGTTGAAGCCCTGATTATTTCCTCTGTATTTGCCATTTGCGGTCTTGCAATCTTGTTCACTTTCATGAATATGGCAAGTGGTATACTAGGCCTCATTGCTATTATCAGTTACACAATTATTTATACCCCACTTAAAAGGATCACTCCTTTTGCTGTTTTTGTGGGTGCCTTTCCGGGTGCTATCCCTCCATTACTGGGATGGGTTGCAGCAACCAACAGTTTCAGTACAGAAGCCTGGGTGTTATTCAGCATTCAGTTCATCTGGCAGTTTCCACACTTCTGGGCTATTGCCTGGGTTTTGGATGATGATTACAAAAAGGCCGGATTCGAATTATTGCCTTCCAAAGGTGGACGCGATAAATCATCGGCATTCCAAACTTTCATATATGCCTTTAGTTTAATTCCGGTGGGAATCATCCCCTACTTTTTCGAATTATCAGGAGTTGTTTCAATGATTGTGCTGGTAGTTGCCGGAATATATTTTACTATTCTGGCATGGAAACTATATCAGAATTGTTCTATGGAGGCAGCCAGAAAACTGATGTTCGGCTCATTCATTTACCTCCCTGTTGTTCAGATAATTATGATGCTCGATAAAATATAATTCAATGGTAACTACTATTCCGGATCCAAAAATGCAGACTTACACCAAAATGAACACCTTCAAAATATTGCTATGGTTATCCATGGTCAGTATGGTGATGATGTTTGCAGGTCTCACGAGCGGCTATATTGTTAGACAAGCAGAAAGCAACTGGTTCGTTTTTGAACTGCCAACCATTTTTTATTTATCAACAGCTTTTATTTTACTCAGCAGTGGCAGCATGTACTGGGCATTAGCTTCCGCAAAAAAGAATAACAAACAAGGATTACGAATCGGACTTATTATAACCCTGGGGCTTGGATTAGCGTTTACATTTACACAATTCGCAGCCTGGTCGGTGTTGGTGAAAGAGGGTGTCTTCTTTACAGGAAATCCCTCAGGATCATTCCTTTATGTACTTACAGGACTACATTTAGTGCATTTACTGGGTGGTATCTTGTACCTCTTGTATGTTACGGCAGGAGCTATTCAGGGAAAGTATCATTCAGGGAACCTGGTACCGGTTGAGCTGTGCTCTATATTCTGGCATTTCCTCGATGGATTATGGTTGTATTTGTTCGTATTCCTGTTGGTGATTCGTTAAAAAAGCTTATTTAGAATAATTCCAGTTAATAAATTTTTGCGGCAACAATAAAAAAACTATTTATTTTGCACCCTGAAACGCAGCTAAGCATCCAACTTACTGCAAAACAACTCATACACTATTAAACTATGGCAGTAGAAGCAACGACTGAAAAGCCAAAAAACAAAGCCTGGGGCGGCGGAGTATCTCCTTACAATGTAAGCTGGGGTAAAATGTACATGTGGTTTTTCCTGGTATCTGACGCATTCACATTCTCATCATTGATCATTGCTTACGGAGTAATGCGTCATCGTTTCGCAGATATCTGGCCATTGGCGAATGATGTATTTACACACTTCCCATTTATTGAAGGACACATTCCTTTGGCATATGTGGGATTGATGACTTTCATTCTGATCATGAGTTCTGTAACCATGGTATTGGCTGTTGATGCGGGACATAAACGAAACAACAAGGCGGTGGCAAACTGGATGTTGTTAACCATTATAGGTGGATTCATGTTCCTTGGTTCACAGGCTTGGGAGTGGTATCACTTCATTCATGGAACTGAGCAAGGTGCTTACATCATGAACGATGGTACAGTAGCTCGCCCTTCAATAAATGCAACAACACATGAAATTGATTTAAATACTTTGTTATTACCAGGTGGAAAAACAGTTTCAGGAGCTGAAGCAGCAGAAATCATTGCTACTTCTGAGCATTTCCATGGAGCTAACATGGTTAAGAATGAATATGGTCATCCATTATTTGGTGACTTCTTCTTCTTCATCACCGGTTTCCACGGATTCCACGTATTCTCGGGGGTAATGATTAACATTATCATCTTTATAAACGTATTGAATGGGGTTTATATAAAGAGAGGGCATTATGAGCAAGTTGAAAAGACTGGTTTGTACTGGCACTTCGTAGATCTTGTATGGGTCTTCGTATTCACATTCTTCTATCTTGTTTAACAGAAATAACTGATCAGAGCTATGTCAGCAGAACACCATAACAACGACAAACACGATTCAAAACACGGTTACTATACCGGTGATATTCACAATCAGTTTATTGAAGAACATCATCAAAGTAATTCAGTAAGTTCTATCTGGAAAACATTCTGGATATTATTGGCGATTACTTTGTTTGAAGTAGGTATTGCGTTCACCTCTATTCCTCACAGCATACTGATTGTCATTTTCATTGTGCTTACCATCGTTAAAGCCTATTACATCGTTGCTTACTTCATGCACTTGAAGCATGAAAAAAAGTCACTCGCGTACTCGATCGTTTTGCCTTTTCTGCTTATCCTTTATTTAATTGTGATGGCTCTTGCAGAAGGAAATTACCTAAACCTTGTTGGGTAATTTCTGTTATAGGATGTAATGGCAAAACTAAAACGTGTAAATCAGGTTCTGATACTTCTTGGGATACTGTTAGTCCCTTCCATATTTTACCTGGTAATTTCATCAGGTGAAAACAACTATGAAAAGCTTACCATTTTTGGTCCCAGGGAACCTGTAGCAGGCAGTCCCGGTGATACTTTATACCATTCCATTCCTGAATTTACACTTACTTCCCATACCGGAAAAGAATTCAACTCGGCAACAGCATTAAAAGACAAAATTTTTGTTGCAGAATTTTTCTTTGCAACATGTCCTACCATTTGTCCGAAAATGACCATGCAGATGAAAAGGCTGCAGGAAAAATTCAAAGATGAACCTGAAATTGTTTTGGTATCATTCACAGTAGATCCGGCAAGAGATACTGTTGCTGCACTTGAAGCATATGCAAGCCAATATGGAGTTGATGCCTCTAAATGGAACTTGCTCACGGGAGATAAAAAAGTAATTTATGATTTAGCCCGTCATGGGTTTTTTCTGGCAGCTATGGATGGTGATGGTGGCGAACACGATTTTATTCATTCTGAAAAACTGGTGCTGATCGATAAAGACAAAAGAATCAGAGGTTACTACGATGGCACCGACTATGAAAATGTGAATGAATTGATGGATGAAATTCTGGTGTTGAAGTGGGAGTATAAAAAGAAATAAGATGTTGAATTTTACTGAAGGAAACGAAAAAGCCATTATGCGCGGGATCTTTGTCCTGAGCGGTGTCATATTTATTGCAGTGGTAGTTTTAGGTATGTTGCCCCAGGCTGAACACATCCCTCCATTCGTGAAATATCTTCCTAAATTAAATGCCCTCATCAATGCTACCTGTTCTGTTTTATTGATCACATCTTTATATCACATTAAGAATAAAAATGTGATCATGCACAAAAAACTTAACCTGATAACATTTGTGCTTTCCAGTATTTTTCTACTTTCCTATGTTACCTTCCATTCTTTCGGAGTAGAAACTAAATTTCCGGCCGATAATCCAATCCGCCCCCTTTATCTGACTATTCTGATTTCACATATCATACTTGCTGCAGTGGTTTTACCAATGGTATTAACCAGTTTTTATTTTGGTCTCTCTAATAAAGTGGCCGCCCACCGCAAGATTGCCAAATGGTCGTTTCCAATCTGGTTGTACGTTACCATTACCGGGGTTATAGTTTACCTGATGATTTCTCCCTATTATCAGTTTTAAGCCATTTTTTGCGTATATTTGCATCAAATTTCAGTCCCATGAAGCCGATCAAAATCTTCATTACTGCCCTCATTATCATAGCATTTACAGTTACAACAACGCCTTCGCAAAGTCAGTGTTCGATGTGTCGTGCCGTTGCTGAGTCGGGATCAAAAAATGATGCTAAGAAAACGGCTGCAGGACTGAACACCGGGATTCTATATTTATTGACAATTCCATACGTTATTGGCGGAGTAGCTTTTTACATCTGGCGAAAAAACCGCAGGAAGCCTGAAGACATCCCTGCATCATTCAATTAATTCAGTATCACCATTAATATTTAGCGGTATGAAAAAAGTACTCTTCAATACTGCATCCAAAGAGGAGCTAAAACAAAAACTTGCGAACGAAACTTTTCGTCGCGTTACACTTTCATTTTATCGGTATGTAATCATTGAAAATCCGGAAGCTTTCCGCGATTGGCTTTATGAAGCATTCGATGCATTGGGCGTATTGGGACGAACCTATATTGCCAATGAAGGAATCAATTCGCAAATCAGTGTTCCTGAACATAATTTCGATGCGCTGCGTGCACTTGTCGATTCACATTCGTATCTGAATAATGTGCCATTCAAAATTGCTGTTGAAGATGATGGCAAATCATTTTACAAGCTAATTGTCAGATTGCGCGAGAAAGTAGTTGCCGATGGTTTGGAAGA
>CAUJFJ010000212.1 GCA_963169675.1 Bacteroidota bacterium | reverse complement strand
GGCGATTTTTTATCGTACATGGTATCAGTTACGAAATCATAAGGGATATCATCCAATGCCAGAAATCTGGTGTTGATATTCATTGATCGTAAACGTGAGTAATACAAGGAGGCAACTACCCTCGACAAACTGTTCTTTTTATTGGTGCCCGATATAATTGTGATCATTTTTCAGCCCCGTAATTTATCTAACAGTTGATTCAATTGAATTGCTTCGTCCTCACTGATATTTCTTAATGGTAGTTCCAATGATTCTGATTTCCTGTCAATCTGAGTCAACACGTTTAATCCTTTCTCTGTAATAGTAACGTTCACCGCCCTCTTATCTGCTTCACTCACACATCTTGAAACAAATTCTTTTTCAAGCAAACGATCAACAAGCCTCGATGCATTGCTGCTCTTATCAATCATTCGATCTATTAATAAGTTGATTGTTGCCGGCTGTGGATGCTGTCCTCTTAAAATTCTTAAGAGATTAAATTGCTGTGGTGTTAATCCAAATGGCTTTAAGGCATTGGCGTGATGTGTACTCAACCACGATGCGGTGTATAAAATGTTGACTGCCACTTTTTGATATTCAGAACTAAATTTCAGATTCTGTTTAATTTCTTTTTCAATTTCCATGATCTGCAATATTAATTGCTTTGCAAAGATAAGGTAAAATTAGATGTAGTGACATATAATTGCTATGAAACGCTTTTTATTGTATATTAGCATGATTCTAATCCAAAATGACAAATAACTTAAAATCAGGTGCTTATAATGGCGGGGTATTGCTTTTTAACCCCAGAAGCAACCATTATAAACCTAGAATTCCGAATTCGGTGTTGCAGGTAGCTGCTTCAATCGATGGGGTTCGCGAGTTTGTCATTGTTGATGGTAATCTGGAACAGGATCCCTGGACCAAGATTGAAATGTATCTTAAAGAAGGCAGGTTTGCTTATTTCGGTTGTACGGTAATGCCCGGCCCTCAATTGAAGCAGGCTATTCCTTATACTTATCGCATTCGGGAAGAATTCCCTTCTGTGAAAATTATCTGGGGAGGTTACTTTGCTACTAACCAATTTAAAGTAGCTATTAATTCCGGTGTGGTCGATTATATCATTAACGGACCAGGTGACAAATCCTTTCCAGCTTTGTTGAATGCAATTGAAGATGGCAGCAATCCGGCATCTATTAATAATTTAATATTTAAGGATGCTGCAGGTAAAGTAATTGTAACGGGTAAAGATGAAATCTACGATCAGGATTCATTACCTGCATTACCGTATGCGAAATTGAATGAATTTTATCCAATTCAGAAGTACTTAGGTAAAACTTATCTTGGAAAAAAAACAATTGCATATCATTCCAGTTTTGGGTGTCCTTTTACATGTTCGTTTTGTGCTGTAGTACCCATTTACAATGCCAGATGGAAAGGAAAATCGGCAGAACTTATATACAAGGATATAAAATTTCTTAAAAATACCTATGGTGGTGATGCCATAGAATTCCACGACAATAATTTTTTTGTTTCAGAAAAACGAACCGAAGCATTTTCAAAATTAATGTTGCACGAGAATATGGTTTGGTGGGGTGAAGGCAGAATTGATACTCTTTGGAAGTACTCTGATGAAACACTATCACTGATGAAAGCTTCCGGTTGTAACATGATTTTTTTTGGCGCTGAAACCGGTAATGATGCAATTCTGAAAGAAATGGACAAAGGTGGAACGCAAACCGGTGCACAGATTCTGGAATTCGCTGCTCGTCTCCGCAAGTTTGGAATCATTCCCGAATATTCCTTTGTGCTTGGAACTCCTGCTTCCACTGAAGAAGAAGTAAACAAACGAATTGATGAAGATATTTTGTTTATCAAGAAAGTAAAAGAGGTAAACCCCGATACGGAAATAATAATTTATGTTTATAGTCCCGTTCCTACCGAAGGAAGTGCGATGTACGAAGAGGCAAAACGTGCAGGATTTTCGTTTCCGGAGACTTTAAAAGATTGGTTAAATCCTACCTGGGAAAATTTTGATCTGCGACGAAATCCACTTACTCCATGGCTCAAGCCATATATGATTGATAAAATAAGAAATTTTGAAACGGTATTGAATGGCCATTTCCCAACAGTTTCTGATACAAAACTATCTTCTACCCAACGAAAAACGATTCGCGCAGTAAGTTCATGGCGTTACCATTCGGGATGGAATAAATTCCCTGTAGAAATAAAGTTGCTTCAGAAATTCTGGTTAAAATACCGACAACCTGAGTGGGAGGGATTTTAATTCAATAAAGTAATATGCAAATTTTTGCAATTTCTTTTTACTTGAGCAGTTCGCGGGCAATAACGAGTTTCTGAATTTCAGAAGTGCCCTCTCCAATAGTACATAACTTAGAGTCGCGATAGAATTTCTCAACCGGAAAATCTTTGGTGTATCCATAACCGCCGAAAATCTGAACGGCTTCGGTAGCAACCCGAACACAAACTTCAGAAGCATAATACTTGGCAAATGCCGACTCACGTGTTACTTTCTGTCCGCGGTTTTTGAGATCAGCAGCCTGGAAAGTCAATAATTCTGCTGCTTCAATTTGCGTGGCCATATCGGCTAATTTGAAAGAAATAGCCTGGAAGCTAGAAATAGGTTTTCCAAACTGTTCACGTTCTTTAGAATATTTCAGTGCTGCATCAAAAGCACCTTTTGCTATCCCAAGTGAAAGAGCAGCAATCGATATACGACCACCATCTAAAACTTTCATAGCTTGTACAAATCCATCACCAACTTCTCCCAATACCTGATCCTGATGTACCCTGCAATCTTCGAAAATCATTTCTGCAGTTTCAGAAGCACGCATTCCTAGTTTATTTTCTTTCTTACCACCACGAAAACCTGGCGTTCCTCTTTCTACCACAAAAGCAGTAATTCCTCGCGAGTCGAGTAACTCGCCTGTGCGAGCCAATACAACAGCAACATCACCGGTAATCCCATGGGTAATCCAGTTTTTGCTTCCATTAATCACCCAATAATCACCGTCTTTTTTCGCAACACATTGCATACGCATTGCATCACTACCGGTATTGGCTTCAGTCAGACCCCATGCACCAATGAATTCTGCCGTAGCAAGTTTTGGTAAGTATTTTTTCTTTTGAGCTTCATTTCCAAATGCCAGAATGTGACCGGTACAAAGTGAATTATGTGCTGCCATCGATAATCCGATAGAACCACAAATTCTTGCCAGCTCAGAGATTGCTGTTACATATTCAAAATATCCGAATCCGGAACCACCATATTCCGCTGGTACTATCACACCCATCAAACCAAGCTCACCTAATTTCTTGAAAACTTCAATTGGAAATTCCTGCGACTCGTCCCATTCCATTAATCGGGGACGAATATGCTTGTCACCAAAATTTTTAATCGTTTGTGCAATTAACTCCTGATTTTCGTTTCTGGTAAATTCCATAAGGGCTGAATGGTGCTTTAAATAAGTTCTTTAACCTGGTTTTTCTAAGTTGCAAAATTATTCAATTGTCAGGTAAGGAGCAAGTTTGTTATAAAGTTGATTATCAACAAGTAGCACTTTCCTGACATCCTCCGGTTTCGAAAAATTACCGTGTTGCCTGCGGTACGAAACAATTGCATTTGCAACGGATTTGGTGAGGTAAGGATGCCTGAGTGTATCCTGATTGAGGTTTAATTTTCGAAGAGTTGTGACCGATAAAACAGCAGTTTTACTTATTGCTTCATACGTTACACTGTCGATAGTGAAGACTTCAAGTAATTGTTCTTTACGGTAAAAACCACCTAATGCTTCTCTGTATTTGTAAATCATTCGGGCTCTTCCGGGACCTACCATGGGCAACTCACAAAG
>CAUJFJ010000211.1 GCA_963169675.1 Bacteroidota bacterium | reverse complement strand
GGGGACGACTGATAATTCTTCCAGATTGGTGCTGAAATGTTTTTCGATATCGCAACTAAAACCTTTGTATTTCGCTTGAGTAGCATGAAATGAAAATCCAAGTGCTTCCTCACACAATTTATTGATATCGGTCAGTTGACGTGTTCCACTTTCTGTTCGCGAATGCATCAACATATTTTTCACAATTGCATCTGCTCTTTTCCCATGCTGATTGATTTTCCCAAGATTTTCTTTTAAATCAGATAGTAATTGTTTTCGTGCTTCTTCATCATCTTCTGTTGCCAGATCATCAATCAGTTCAGTTCCCAACTCTGAAAAATTATTTACAAAGTTCAAAGGATTTTGAATTTCATGAGCTACACCTGCTGCAAGAGCACCTAGTGACGCCAGTTTTTCCTGCTCCACCAATTGTGCCTGAGTCGATTTTAAATGATTTAAAGTTTTCTCGAGTTGCTTATTACTTTGCTGTTTAATGCGGAAGCGATTGTAGGAAATGATAGAAATGATCAGTAGAAAAAATATGGCACCGATGAGTAACCATTGCTCTTTCTCAGCTTTTTGGATGCGTAAATTTTTAATTTCAAGTTCCTTCTGATTCAAATCATTCAATCGCTTGGTTTCAATGGCTGCAATTCGGTTATTGTTATCGACATTAAAAACAGAATCCTTCATTTGCATGTGCTCCCTGGCTTCAGCCAAAGCATTTTTATAATCGCCAACAGATTCATAAATGGAAGCAAGGTACTTGTGAACTTCCTGTATGCCATTCAGAAATCCTATAGTCTTGAATATTTCCAATGAACGTTTAAGATATGAAATTGAAAGATCAATTGCTTTTTGTTTGTTGCCTTTAAAGAGACTGTCGAGTAAAAATGTATTGGTATCAGTTGCAATTTTAAAATATACTTCACCTACATTTCCCATTCCAATTCCGGATCCAACAATATCTCCAATCTGTTCATTGAGAGCAAGTGCTCTTAAATCATATTCCAAAGCTTTGTCGAGGCGATTTTGTGCTAAGTAAGTGTTGCCCATGTTTCCAATGCATATTGCCATGGAAGTAGTATCATTTTTCGATTCGGAGTAATGCAACGATTCACCGAATGAATTCAATGCTTTTTCATGTTCACCGGTTGCATGATATACCAGACCTAAATTACCAAGTGTGGTTGCAACACCCTGCTCAAATTTTAATTCCCGGAATTGCTCCAAAGCTTTCTCATAATATTCACGTGCCTTTTCCAGATTCATCTGATTATTGTAAACCACGCCAATATTACTGTAGCAGACTGCAATATTTTGTTGGGAATTCATCGATTCATGAATTGCCAGTGCTTTAAAGTGATTTTCAAGTGCACCGGAATAGTCGGCTTTCGAAGTTAAGTTCAATGCCTGATTGCTAAATGATTCTGCTTCGCCTCTGGGATATTTTAATTTCCTGGCTAAAGTCATCGCTTTCAGCGCATATTCAATTCCTTCATCAGGATTTATCGTCGACGATTGGTAAGAAATTGAATTGAGCAGAATTACTTTATTGGTATCATCAGCACTTTTTAGCACCAGTTGCTGGAGTGAATCTATTTTCGCTTTCCCCTGTTTTTGAGCAGCAGCTCCGGCAGTAATGCCAAAAACTAAAAGTAAAACGATGGTAATGAAACGCATATAGACTCTGTTTTTGTAAAGTTGCTGAAAAGTAACACATTATCTCGATTCCGGCAAACCGGAAGATAATTTAGGATTAAGGATTCAGAATTAAGGATTAAGGATTAAGGAATGCCGGAGGGATCTCTGATCCTGACAAATAAAATATGAAGATCTCTGATCCGCCATTTCGAGGATTAAGGATTAAAGATTAAGAATTTAGGATTAAGGAATGCCGGAGGGATCTCTGATCCTGACAAATAAAATATGCGGATCTCTGATCCGCCATATCGAGGATTAAGGATTAAAGATTAAGGATTAAGGATGGGAAAAGTGGTGGGGAATCTGTCGAAATGATTACAACTAATTAATAATGAATAGTATATGACATTGGAATCCCAATCCATGTGATCCTGAATATCGCATAAATCTGTTACATTTGCAGTCTAAATTTCAGGGGAATATGTCAACGAGCGACACGGTGCTGGTATTAGGGGCAGCGGGACAAATAGGAACAGATCTGGTTATGCGACTTCGCAATGAATTGGGATCTGACAAAGTAATTGCCACGGATGTTAAGAATCAGGGTGGTGCCATTGGTAACGATGGTCCTTTTCACACCATTGATGTGATGAATGGACAGGCGATGGCTGAGATAATCGATAAGTATAAGGTAACTCATGTTTATCACCTGGCTGCACTTTTATCCGCTACAGCGGAAAAAAATCCGATGTTTGGCTGGAAGTTGAATATGGAAGGGTTATTTAACCTGTTGGAAATTGCCCGTGAGAAAAAGTCGTTTCAGATTTTCTGGCCCAGCTCCATAGCAGTATTCGGACCAACAACACCTGCACAAAAAACGCCTCAGCACACTATTATGGAACCTACCACTGTTTATGGCATAAGCAAACAGGCAGGTGAGCGGTGGTGTGAATATTATTTTAACAAGTATGGTGTGGATGTTCGAAGCATTCGTTATCCGGGATTGATAAGTTATAAATCGGCGCCGGGTGGTGGAACAACCGATTATGCAGTCGATATTTATCATAAAGCATTAGATCAGGGAACTTATGAATGTTTTCTGAGTGCCAATACGGTTTTGCCAATGATGTATATGCCGGATGCCTTAGATGCAACTATTAATTTGATGCATGCTCCGGCAGAAAAAGTTAAAATCCGTTCCTCATACAACGTGGCTGCAATAAGTTTCGATCCACAAACAATTGCGGCTTCAATCCAAAAACATATTCCCGATTTCACTGTTACCTATAAACCCGATTTCCGTCAGGCAATTGCTGATTCATGGCCTCAGTCAATTGATGATTCTGCAGCACGCACCGATTGGGGATGGAAAGAGAAATTTGATTTGACTGCTATGACTGCAGATATGTTACTGAATCTTAAAAAACAAAGAGATATTACACCTTCACATTAATTTTTTCATATATGCCACAACCGTTATATATTACCAATTCTCTTACAAGAACCAAAGAGCTTTTTGAACCTATAAATTATCCGTATGTCGGTTTGTACGTCTGCGGCCCTACGGTATCAGGTGAATCGCATTTAGGTCATGCCCGGCCATATGTTACGTTTGATGTTATTTACCGTTACCTTCAGTTTATCGGATATAAAGTTCGGTATGTCAGGAATATTACCGATGCAGGACACTTTGAAGAAGAAGGTCGTGAAGCCGAAGATAAGGTGAATGAAAAAGCGAAGCTGGAGCGGCTGGAGCCGATGGAGCTGGTGCAGAAGTATACCAACATTTATCATGATATGATGGATGCTCTTAATTGTCTAAGGCCAGCCATTGAACCCACTGCAACGGGACATATTGTGGAGCAGATTGGTATGATACAGGATATCATTAAAAAGGGTTTTGCTTACGAAGTAAATGGTTCTGTTTATTTTGATGTTACCAAATATGCACAGGGAAATGATTACGGAAAATTAAGTGGTCGCATACTTGAAGATATGATTGCCGGTAGTCGTGATTTGGATGGTCAGGATGAAAAACGGAATGCAGCAGATTTTGCCTTATGGAAGAAAGCACCCGAGCAACATATTATGCGTTGGAATTCCCCCTGGGGAGAAGGTTTCCCGGGATGGCACATTGAATGTTCTGCAATGGCATCCAAGTATCTTGGTTCTCCATTCGATATTCATGGTGGTGGAATGGATCTGATGTTTCCACATCATGAAAGTGAAATTGCACAAACCAAAATTGCTACAGGCTGCTCTCCGGTAAAATACTGGATGCACAATAATATGATCACCATTAACGGCAGGAAAATGGGTAAGTCGTATAACAATACCATTACTTTGCGCGAAATGTTTTACGGTGGCAATGATGTTTTGGAGCGAAGCTATGCGCCGGCAACCGTTCGTTTTTTCATTCTGCAAACACACTACAGAAGTACCCTCGATTTCTCGAATGATGCACTGCAAGCTGCTGAAAAAGGACTGCAACGTTTGTTGAATGCTTATGATACCATTGCAAAATTAAATCCGTCGGCAACTTCATCGGTATCGATTGAAAAAATTGAAAGTGATTGCTATGCTGCAATTAATGATGATTTTAACACAGCCATTGTGGTTGCTCAGTTATTTGAAGCTGCACGAATCATTAATTCTGTGAATGCCGGAACTGAACAATTAACGGCTGCTGATATTGTTTTGGTTAAGAAACTATTTGACGATTTTTTATTTCAGATAATGGGAATCAAACAGGTTCAACAAGACAATAGTGCCGATTTGACTGGCATCATGGATCTGGTGCTTGAAATCAGGGCCACTGCAAAATCTAAAAAGGATTTTGAAACTGCAGATAAAATCAGGAATACCCTTACTGCTCTTGGCATTACCATCAAAGATACGAAAGATGGTGCTGAGTGGTCGAAATAATAAATTACTATGACAAATGTTATCAGAGTACTGTCGGTTGTTTTTTTAATTACTTTGGCAGGATGTACAGGTAAGGAGCAAACAGATGACAAGCCTGAAGTTGTTGATGCCAAACCTGTACCGGTTATTCCGGCCCCTAAGTTAAATCCCGATTCGGCATACGCTTTTGTGAAGCAGCAGGTTGATTTCGGTCCACGTATTCCCGGAACAAAAGCACATGCAGCCTGTGCAAAATGGTTGCATGAAAAATTGCAGAGTTATATTCCAACGGTAACAACTCAAAATGGAATAGTAACCACTTTTGATGGAAAAAAACATGATTTAAGAAATGTAATTGCTTCGTGGTTACCCGAAAAAAAGCAACGTATTTTACTGTGTGCACACTGGGACACCCGCCCATTTGCCGATCGTGATGAGGGTGCTAACAAGAATAAAATTTTCGATGGTGCCAATGATGGTGCAAGTGGAGTAGGGGTGCTGATCGAAATTGCACGACAAATTGCTATAGCTAAACCCGAAATTGGTATTGACATTGTGCTTTTTGATCTGGAAGATTATGGCCAGCCTGAAGACAGCAACTTCCCTGAGATGAAAGATTCCTGGTGTTTGGGTTCGCAGTATTGGGCTAA
>CAUJFJ010000210.1 GCA_963169675.1 Bacteroidota bacterium | reverse complement strand
GATGAGTTCATTGTGTGTTCCGCGTTCTTCGATCACACCTTTGTTCATCACAATTATTTCATCGGCATGTTGAATGGTTGATAAACGGTGTGCAATAACCAGAGTAGTTCGGTTTGCCATTAAATTCTGAAGTGCATCCTGGACCAAACGTTCCGATTCGGTATCGAGTGCAGAGGTAGCTTCATCTAAAATCAGAATCGGAGGATTTTTTAATACTGCGCGTGCAATACTTAACCGCTGACGTTGTCCACCCGACAATTTACTTCCCCGATCTCCAATATTAGAAAGATACTGATCAGGCATTTGCGCTATGAACTCATGGGCATTTGCAATACGGGCTGCTGTTTCCACATCCTGAAGGGAAACATTATCCATACCAAAAGCAATATTATTGAGAACGGTATCATTAAACAAAATAGATTCCTGAGAAACAACACCAATCAGGTTTCTTAACGATGCCAATGATAAATCAGGTAAAGGCACACCATCAATTTTAATAACACCTTCGGTAGGATCATAAAAACGTGGGAGCATATCGGCCAGGGTGGTTTTTCCGGAGCCGGATTGTCCTACCAACGCAATAGTTTTACCTTTCGGGATGGTGAGATTAATGTTACGGAGTACATAACCTTCCTCACCTTTACGATATCCGAAACTTACATTCTCGTAAGAAACCTTATCGCCAAAACCTGCTGCTGTGATAGCACCCGGCTTATCAGTAATATCGTTGGGAGCATCCAGAATTTTATTGATCCTGTCTGCAGAAGCAATTCCTTTCTGAATATTATAAAATGCATTCGTAAATGCTTTCGCGGGAGGGATCATTTGTGAAAAAATTGCAATGTAAGTAATGAACATTGCTGCGGAGAGGGATTCATCTGCGCCAAGCACCAGCTGCCCGCCAAAATACATTACCACCACTAACACACAAGCACCTAAAAACTCACTTAATGGAGAAGCAAGATCTGTTTTCCGATACATGCGGTTCATAGTTACCGTATACTTATCGTTCAGTGTTTCGAATTTATTCTGTACAGGTTTTTCAGCATTAAATGCCTTGATGATTCTTAAACCGGATAGCGTTTCTTCAATAATTGAAAGCAACACACCTAAACGTTCTTTGCTTTTCACAGAGGTACGTTTCAGACTTTTTCCGATTCTGGAAATAAGAATTGCAGTTAGTGGAAGTAATATAAAAACGAAGAGTGTTAACTGAGGACTAATGAAAATCATAGTAAACAGAAACAGCAAAATAGTAAGTGGCTCTCTGAATGTTGCTTCCAAAGAACTCATTACCGACCATTCAATTTCCTGTGCATCGGTGGTCATGCGTGAAATGATATCCCCTTTTCTTTCATCGGAATAATAAGACAATGGGAGATCCATAATTTTTTTGTGCATACCATTTCGAAGATCCTTCACTACACCGTTGCGAACGGGAGCAAGAAAAAACATCGCAAAATAGCGGGTCAGGTTTTTGAAGAAAAACATAACCACTACCAGAACGCAAATCATCGATAAGGCGTACATTTTTCCTTTTTCGGGATCGACAATGACTGAGGTAAAGTAAAAATAAAAATTGTCTACGAGTGAATCGACAGATAATGCCAGTTCGGGAGCACCTTTGGCAATACGTTCTGCATAATCTTTATCTGTTTTCAAAAAAAGCAGGTCAAGGAACGGGGCGACCATGGTTAGTGAAAAGAGGTTAAAAATCACCGATAAAATATTGAATAAGGCATTTAAGAGTGCCAATCCGAGGTAAGGCTTTACGAGCCTGATGATTCTGAAATAAGTTTTCACGCCGCAAATATAGCATTTAATGAGGGACAGACTGCTAAAAACGGTTTCGTATAAAAATGGACTTTGTAGGCATTACAAAATCTATCCTATTTCACAATAATTTGTATTTCAATGATTTAACCATTCAAAAAGGACTCTGAAACCTTATTGGAAAACCTTAACTTTGCGGTATGGATTCAACACGCCAGTTAAAGTACAGCAAACTTATACAGAAGGAGATCAGTGATATCTTTCAAAAGGAGGGAAAATCGTATTATGGGAGTGCATTTGTTACGGTAACAGGCACAAAGGTCACCCCGGATCTTTCTATCGTCAGGATTTACATCAGTGTATTCAAGACACCGGGAGAAGAGGTCATTAAGAATTTATACACGCATTCGAGAGAAATTCGGAGGAAACTTGGTGAGCGCATACGCAACCAGGCCCGGATCATTCCTGAGCTGGAATTTTTCATTGATGATTCATTAGATTATGCCGAGAAGATTGACAAAATCATGAAGGATATTGTTATTCCACCGGAAGATAAAACTGAGGAATAGAAAACGTCAATAATAGCATTTTCAGAAATTTCAACACATTACTTTTAACATCAAAACTTTACAAAAACAGGTATGGAGTACGATCCGATAAAGCGATCCTTAGGCAATGTATTTAATAAGAACCCTTTTCTAAGGAAAACATTTTACCGTTTGCTTGATTTATTATTGCTCAGAGCGTGGCATGTGCATCTGGAACTAAGGAAATGGATGCAGGTATCGCCGCAAAATGCTTCTATACTGGATGCCGGTGCAGGTTTCGGACAGTACACCTACTGGCTCAATACCAAGAGTAAAGATTATTCTATTTTATCTGTTGATGTCAAAGATGAACAAGTCGCAGATTGCAATCGATTCTTCAGAGAAATAGGAGCAAAAAATGTTTTGTTTGAAGTTGGCGACCTCACCAAATATTACAAAGACAACAGTTACGACCTGGTTTTATCTGTGGATGTAATGGAACATATTCTGGAAGATGTTCAGGTATTCAAGAACTTTCACCGATCGATGAAAACGGGTGGCATGTTATTAATTTCCACACCTTCTGATCAGGGTGGATCGGATGTTCATGGCGATGGCGAAACATCTTTCATTGAAGAACATGTTCGTGATGGTTATAACATTGTGGAGATTGCCGATAAATTAAAATCGGCAGGTTTTTCCAAAGTTGAAGCACGCTATTCGTATGGCAGTCCCGGAAAAATTTCGTGGCGATTATCGATGAAATATCCGATTGTATTCTTAGGGAAAGTTCCGAAAGTAATTGGATTTTTAATTTTACCTTTCTATTATCTCATTGCCTATCCTGTTTCATTTATTTTAAATTTTCTCGATACCAGAATGAATCATGCAACCGGAACCGGATTAATTGTTAAAGCCTGGAAATAAAGGATCATGCGACCGGAAATCTTTATAGCAAGGAGATACCTTTTCGCAAGGAAGTCGCATAACGTAATAAATATTATTTCAATTATTTCAGTTATTGGTGTGATGGTAGGTTCGATGGGACTTATCATTGTGCTATCGGTATTTAACGGTTTCAGCGGACTGGTAGTGTCGTTGTACAATTCATTTGATCCCGATATAAAAATCAGTGCTGTTAAAGGAAAAACTTTTGAGCCTTCCGGAATCGATATTACTGCCATACAGAAAATTCCGGGTATTGCAGCAGTTTCTTTCACTCTTGAAGAAACGGGGTTGATTAAATACCGCGACAGACAGTACATAGCAACCATTAAAGGAGTTGATGCCAAATTTACTTCCATTACTCAAATGAGTGATAAAATAATTGAAGGCAAATTACTTTTACAGGATGATAATAATGATTACGCAATTGTAGGTGGTGGTGTTGCCTATGGTTTATCACTTGCACTCGATGACCCATTCAATCCCATGGCTATTTATATTCCCCGCAAAGGGAAGCCGGTGAGCACACTGAATCCGGAGGAAGCATTCAACATTGAAATGATAAGGCCTTCAGGAATATTTTCGATTCAACAGGACTTTGACTCCAAGTATGTTTTAGTACCTATTGATTTTGCACGAAAAATTATCGGATTACCAACTAAAGTGTCATCAGTTGAAGTTGCGCTAAAGTCAGGTGCAGATGCGGAATCGGTGCGCGATCAGGTTGCAGCAATTACTTCGGATGACTTCAAAGTTCAAACAAGATTACAGCAGCATGAGTTCTTGTATAAAATATTGAAGTCTGAAAAATGGGCAGTATATTTTATTTTAAGTTTCATTCTCATGATTGCCATCTTCAATATTATCGGCTCCCTGACGATGCTGATCATAGAGAAGAAAAAAGACATCGGCATTTTATCGGCAATGGGTGCTGAAAACGGAATGATTCGAAATATTTTTCTGCTGGAAGGATTGATGATTACCTTGTCGGGAGCTGTAGCTGGATTGCTTATTGGTGGAGTGATCTGTTTTCTGCAACAGCAATTTGGTATTATCAAATTAGAAAACGGGGAATCGTTTGTGATTGATGCTTATCCTGTTTCCATGGAAGCACTTGATTTTGTAAGTGTGTTGCTGATTGTTTCGGCAATTGGATTTTTGGCTGCCTATTATACTTCTTCAAAAATTAAAATTGCTTCTCCGGCAGGCAAATAACTAAACTTTGATCAGGTCGTTATCGGCATAACGAATCAGAATTTCATCGAGGATTCCATTTATTTCATCCACACTGTATGAAGTTACCAGTTTCATTCGATACTCTTTAAAGTGATCGAAGCCTTTAAAATAATTCACATAATGACGGCGCATTTCATGAATTCCGGTTACTAAACCTTTCCATTCGAGTGAACGTTGCAAGTGCTTTCTGCAAGTGGCAACGCGCATGGCTACATCGGGTGGAGGAGCTAGTTCACCGGTTTTAAAATAGTGTTTGATCTCATTAAAAATCCAGGGATAACCAATGCTGGCCCTGCCAATC
>CAUJFJ010000209.1 GCA_963169675.1 Bacteroidota bacterium | reverse complement strand
TTTTTCGTCGCCGGTTGATACCAGTAATTTGAGCAGCTTATCGGTTTTTGGAACACGTTCCGCTTCCAGAATGGTGCCTATGCGAATATCCATTTTCATGAATTCTTCAAAAGTGGTTTCTGGTTTAGCGGGTTCAGATTTATTTTCCGTTGTTGATGCTTCTGCTGCCTGAGTGGCAACTGTAGCTGCTTTGGTTGCTGCAAGCTTTTCGATTTGTGCTTCAATCGCAGGATCCTCGATTTTATCGAACAATAATGCAGCAGCATTCAACTGATGTCCTTCAGTTAATAAATTGCCAATGTGATGATCGTCCCATTGGTGGTTATCGATGTTCAGCATATCACGTAATTTTTTGCCGGTATGTGGTAAGAACGGTTCCATCAAAAGTGATAGGGCACCTGTTACTTGCAATGCGGCATGCAATACCGTTGCTGTTCTATCTGCATCAGTCTTTATTAGTTTCCATGGTTCGAGATCGGCGAGATATTTATTTCCGGCACGGGCAATGTCCATGAGCAATGACAAGGCTTCGCGTAAACGATAGCGTTCGATACTCTCACCAATTTGCTTTTTGGTATCTGCAATAAAGTTAATTAGCGTATTTTCAACTTCTGTATAATTTCCTTTGGCAGGAACTTTTCCTCCATAGTAATTTCCGGTCAATACCAACGTGCGGTTCACGAAATTACCGAGGATAGCAACAAGTTCACTGTTGTTACGAGCCTGAAAATCACGCCAGGTAAAATCGTTGTCTTTTGTTTCAGGAGCTGTTGCAATGAGTGTATATCTCAAGACATCCTGTTTGCCGGGAAAATCATTGAGGTATTCGTGCAACCACACTGCCCAATTGCGGGAAGTGGAAATTTTATCGCCTTCTAAATTTAAAAATTCATTCGCTGGAACATTTTCCGGAACAACATATCCACCATGTGCTTTTAAGATCGCTGGGAAAATGATGCAATGGAAAACGATATTATCTTTTCCGATGAAATGAATGAGTCGTGAATCAGGATTTTTCCAATAGTGTTCCCACTTATCAGGTAGTAATTCGCGGGTTGCAGAAATGTAACCGATGGGTGCATCAAACCACACATAAAGTACTTTCCCTTCTGCTCCTGGAATAGGAACTGGCACGCCCCAATCGAGATCACGGGTCATGGCACGGGGCTGCAGTCCGTCGCCGGCATCTAACCACGATTTACATTGGCCATAGACATTCGGTTTCCAATCGTTTTTATGTCCCACTAAAATATATTCACGCAACCAGGGCGCATAATCGTTGAGTGGTAAAAACCAATGTTTGGTTTCACGCATTACCGGTTTGCTGCCACTTAGTTTCGAACGTGGGTTAATGAGATCGGAGGGACTCAAAGAACTTCCGCAGTTTTCACACTGATCACCATAAGCTTTTTCATTTCCACATTTAGGACAAGTTCCTTCAATATAGCGATCAGCTAAAAACTGTTTTGCTTCTTCATCATAATATTGTTCGGTAATCTGTTCGGTAAATTTTCCGGTATCGTAGAGTTGTTTAAAAAATCCTGCAGCAGTTTCGTGATGTTTTTTATTCGAGGTGCGTGAGTAAATATCGAATGATATTCCAAATTCAGCGAACGAATCACCCATCATTTTGTGATACTTATCTACCACTTGCTGTGGTGTAATTCCTTCAGCTTTTGCTTTGATGGTAATAGGAACTCCATGCTCATCGGAGCCACAAATAAATTTGACATCTTCACCTTTCAGACGCATGTAGCGAACAAAAACATCGGCAGGAATATAACATCCCGCAAGGTGGCCAATATGTACGGGACCATTGGCATAGGGAAGAGCGGCGGTAACAAGAATCGGTTTCACAAAGGTTGGTTTTGCAGGTGGCTTTTTGTTTTAGCCATCCCATTTTTGAGTCTCCAAAGATACAGAAACAGGTCGGATTAATTTTGGTTGTGTGCAGGTTGTTTGATTCATTTCGGAAAATAAAGTGTATGGTTAAGATGTTCTTTGTGGTTGATATACAGTTAGTTGTAAGGTTAATTATTTTCGTTCATAACTCCTTTGCGGGAAGTATAAATGAATCTGAAAGAAAATTACCTTTGTAATTATACTATGAATACACCACCTCTTTTAGTTCCCGGAAGTAAAATCGGAATTGTTGCTCCGGCCCGTAAAGTGAGTCCCGAAGAAATGCAGCCTGCCATTGATCAGTTGCATCAATGGGGATTTGAGGTTGCAAAAGGTATGTATTTATATGAACAGGACCATCAATTTGCCGGAACCGATCAGCAACGCTGGGCCGATTTGCAGATGATGCTGGATGATGCTTCGGTAAATGCTGTTTTGTTTGCCCGCGGCGGATATGGTTGTGCTCGAATCATTGATAAACTCGATTTTACGCGGTTCATGCGATCACCAAAATGGTTGATTGGTTTCAGTGATTTTACTGCCCTGCATTCGCACGTAAACCGCCATTGCAAAATTGAAACCATGCATGCACCCATGGCATTTAATTTTCCAACTACACCTGCACCGGTACTCGACAAGTTAAAGCAACTTTTAACGGGACATACAGTCAGCTACGATATGAGTCCATCGATTTTGAATCGCCTGGGTAAAGTGCAGGGTGAACTGGTAGGTGGTAATTTGTCACTGCTGTATGCTATGGCCGGTACCGATTCTGATTTGTTGACTAAAGGTAAAATATTATTTCTGGAAGATCTCGATGAGTATTTGTATCACATCGACAGGATGATGATTAATTTGAAGCGCACCCAAAAGCTCAGCCATTTAAAGGGACTTGTTGTTGGTGGTATGTCGGCAATGCGTGACAATACCATTCCTTTTGGGAAGTCGGCTGAAGAAATTATTTTGGATGCTGTGAAAGAATACGATTACCCTGTATGTTTTGGAATGCCGGCGGGACATGTTACCGATAATCACCCATTGGTTTTAGGGCGAAAAATAAAATTGTCTGTAGGTGAAAAAGTAACGATTTCTTTGTAAATTTACATCGTTAATTATTTTTTATTTCATTTTTTCAAATGTTTTTTTCTTATGGCAGAACACAACGAACTGGGCAAGACCGGTGAAGAAATTGCCGCAGAATTTTTGCGATCGAATGGTTACACTATATTAGATCAGTGCTGGCGGTCGGGTTATCTCGAATTAGATATTATTGCCTTGCATCAGGATATGCTTGTAATTGTAGAAGTAAAAACACGACGGAATATTTTTCATGGTCATCCTGATGATACCATCAGTCGGAAAAAATTAAATCAATTGTATGAAGCAGCAGACAGATACATCGAAAACAAAAAAATGACACTGGAAGTGCGGTACGATTTAATTACTATTTTTTATTATGGTCAGGAATGGGTTGTGGAACATATTCCCGATGCATTTTATCCTTTTATGAGTTGAGGGATAAGTTGTAATTAATTGTAAATTAATAAATTATATACAATAGTGGAAATGCCAAATCAGATTTCATTTTTTTTTTGATTCTATAATTTTTTGCACTAAAAAAATTTTCTTCAGAAATGGTAATTCAATAATTATGCATATATTTGCTCTCAATAAAACGCCCCGCTCACGATTCATCTCCTGAGCTTTGCCGCATCCTGTATGCGGCTCTTTTTTTATCATTTTTTATTTTATTTTTCTTAGAATGGCACGAGTAACTTTTTATTTTGATGGCTTCAATTTTTATAATGGAATCAAACAAGCTGCGGTTCAAAATCGTGTTTGGCGACAATTTTATTGGATAGATTTGTTTAAGTTTTGCCAACAATTTGTGAATGAACCGGATCATATACACAAAATCAAGTATTTTACTGCTGATCCATTGAATCAACTTCAAAGATCAAGGCATCAAAATTTCTTTAAACTAAACCTTGCATTAAATTCGCCGATTCTTTATTTAATCCAGGGGAAATACAAATCAAAAAACATCACTTGCAAAATTTGCCATAATGTTTTTCAGACCGCAGAAGAAAAGCGCACAGATGTAAATATATCCATTACCATGTTGAACGATTGCGCCAGAAATTATACTGATACCCTTGTATTAGTTTCCGGAGATAGTGATTTAGTTCCTGTAATAGAAATTATTAAAAGAGATTATCCCGAAAAGAAACTCAAAGTGTATTTTCCACCGATGAGAAATAGCACAGAATTATTCAATGCAGCTGGAAAGAAGGTAGTCTTTTTAAACAATAATATTCCTAAATTCAAAAATGCTGTTATGCCGGATAGAGTAATCGTAGCAGGAATTACATTTTGTATCCCTAAGGAATGGAAGATCAGAATCCATTAAACTACAAAATAACTTGAATTATAAACGAGTCTAAAATGTTGATCTTCATTTTGTAACTAGTTGAAATTGAGAATTGTATATTCTCCAGATGGATGGCGTAACCAGGCTAAAAAGAATATTAATTCCATCTCCCAGTCCGACGCTCCCCTTAAAATCGTATCTTTGCACCTCAAAATCAGCAAAATGGCACGTGAATTCAGCTCCGGAGGAAGAGGAAAAGGTCGGGGAACATCCAAAAAATCAGATAAGGGCAAAAGTGGTTGGGTAAAACCTGATGGCACTCCTTTGCGTGCCCGTAAAGGCGATTACTTCCCGGACAAGGAAATTAACGACCGTAAAAAACCACGTCCATTTACTTCTCGTGATGGAGATTCACGTCCCCGTCGCGATGAAAATGCCGGCGAAAGAAAACCTTATGCCCGTCGTGATGAAAGCAGCACTGATCGCAAACCATTTGTTAGACGTGATGATGACAGAGGCGAAAGAAAACCTTATGCCCGTCGTGATGATAGCAGCACTGATCGTAAACCTTTTGTGAAGCGTGATGATGACAGAGGCGAAAGAAAACCTTATGCCCGTCGTGATGATAGCAGCTCTGACCGCAAACCTTTTGTGAAGCGTGATGATGATAGAGGTGAAAGAAAGCCTTATGCCCGTCGTGATGATAACAGCTCTGATCGTAAACCTTTTGTAAGACGTGATGATGACAGTGGCGAAAGAAAACCTTATGCCCGTCGCGATGATGAAAGAGGTGAAAGCAAACCTTATTCAAGCCGTGATGAAAATTCAACTTCACGTCCCTATGAAAAGCGTACCGGTTCTTACCGTGATTATAAAGATAAAGGTCGTGATACAGAAACTGGAGATCGTGAAGAGCGTTCTTCGGATCGCCCATCGCGTCCGTACAATGCAACCGGTCGTTCGGGCAAAAAACCTTTTGAAAAGAAACGGGAGCGTTATGCCGATCGCGATCATTCGAAAGAAATGCGCGGGCGCTTTGATAAAGATCGTGGATCAAAATCGAGAAGTGAAAAACCTTCAGGAACACGTAAAAAATCATCCTTCACACCTGACGATAATGGTAGTATACGCCTGAACCGATATATTTCGAATGCCGGAATTTGTTCACGCCGTGAAGCTGATGAACTTATTGTTGCCGGGGTTATTTCAATCAACGGTGAAATAGTTACCGAGTTGGGCACTAAAGTGAATGCCGGCGATGTGGTTAAGTATCATGATCAGACATTGAAAACTGAAAAGCATGTATATGTTTTATTAAACAAGCCGAAAGATTACATCACTACAACCGAAGATCCGGATGAACGTAAGACAGTAATGGCTTTAGTTCATGATGCTTGCAAAGAGCGTATTTTTCCGGTTGGACGTTTAGATCGTAACACGACAGGATTACTGCTGTTAACCAATGACGGAGAATTAACCAAACGCCTCACACATCCAAGTGGTGAGATTAAAAAATTGTATCAGGTAGAACTCGATCGCAATCTCACACAAGCCGATATGTTACGTGCTGCCGAAGGTGTGGAACTGGAAGATGGAATAGCAAGTTTTGATGAAATTCAGTACGTTTCAACGGATGACAAAACGATTATTGGAGTTGAATTACATTCCGGTAAAAACCGTATTGTGCGTAGGATATTTGAAGCAATGGATTATAAAGTTCGCAAGCTCGATCGTACTACCTTTGCAGGTCTAACCAAAAAAGATTTACCTCGTGGTCGCTGGCGTTTCCTTACGGAGATGGAAGTGAATATGCTGAAAATGCTTACGGGCAAAAAGCGTAAAGCTGCGGCAGAAATGGATCTGGAAGAGTAATCACATACTATTGAACAACGATGCCTAGATATTCGGCGAGTTTAATTTTAATCTCGTCGTATTGCATCTGAATTTTTATCAAATCATCAATATCTTCATTCTTGCTTTCTGCTTCACGGATAGCTTCTCTGTTTTGCAGACTTAACTTATGCAGATGTTTTATTTTTATGGAATAGACTGCACTGAGTGCTGCGTGTTTGACACGTGAAATTTCTTCTTTGATAAATACATTCCTGCTGTTCCAGTCTGCAAGTTGATATTTTGGAGTCAGTATATCGGCTGCCAGCTGTCGTATTTCCTGATCATCATGATTTACGATGTACTGGGATTGATAAGCAGCCTCCTGATGCACCATATTTTCGAATTCCTTATAAATTTTGGCATAAACAGGATGTTCAAAGGAGATCTCATCCATATTTAGTTCATGCACAATAAAAGATTTTACTTTTTCAGTTACTTCATGTGATTCGCGCTCATTGATGGGTTCAATAAAGTAAAGATCTTCTTCACCATAGGTAAGCAGTAATCGAATAATATCAGCTTCCTGATATTCTGAAGGGTTTAAATCGGGTGTCTGATGATCGGGTGTAAGCACATCAGAAAGCAATTCTTCAATTCCTGATTCCGGTTTTGGGAATTTAAAAACTTCTTTGCGAAGAATTTTATTCAGCTCCGAAATAAGTGTCTGCTCATTAATTTCCATGAGCACCGAACATTCGCGTGTATAAGTTTCACGAAGAATGGGATCAGGAATTTTGGCAATTGTTTCAACAATATCGCGAATGAGTCCTGCTTTACGAACGGGATCATTGGCTACTTCTTTCAGCAGTAACGATGTTTTGAAACGGATAAAATCCTGGGCACTTTCTTTAATATAATCGGCTACTTCGTAAGTGCTGTGTTTTCGTGCGAACGAATCGGGGTCATCTCCATCGGGGAAGAGCACCACTTTCACATTCAAACCTTCTTCAAGAATTAAGTCGATACCACGAATAGAAGCTTTAATACCGGCCGGATCGCCGTCATACAATACGGTTATATTTTTTGTGTACCGTCCAATCAAACGTATCTGCTCAACCGTTAGTGAAGTTCCTGAGGAGGCAACTACATTTTCGATCCCAGCCTGATGCATGGAAATAACATCGGTATAACCTTCAACCAGAAAACACTCATCCTTTGCGATAATAGATTTCTTGGCAAAGTATATACCGTATAAAATTTTACTCTTATGGTAAATATCACTTTCCGGAGAATTTAAATACTTAGCAGCTTTCGCATCTGTCTTAAGAATACGTGCTCCAAATGCGATTACTTTTCCGGTAATATTATGAATCGGGAACATGACTCTTCCACGAAACCGGTCAAATATTTTATCCTCACTAATTACAGTGAGTCCGGTTTTTTCGAGATTCACTTTCAGATAACCATTCGCTAATGCTTCGTCGGTGAAAGCACGCCATGCTTCAGGAGAATAACCTAGTTGAAATTTTTCAATAGTTGCCTCCGTAAATTCCCTTTCATAAAAATAAGAAAGGCCAATTGATTTTCCCTCTTCCGTTTCATGAAGCTGGCGGCTGAAATATTTACGTGCAAATTCGGTAGTGATAAGCAAACTTTCCCTTTGCAATTGCTCCTGATTAAATTCCGGAGTTTTTTCATCTTCTTCAATTGCGATATTATACTTCTCGGCCAGATATCGCAATGCCTCGGGATAGCTGTAATGCTCATGATCCATGATAAAATTCACGAGGTTGCCGGCCTTCCCGCAACCAAAGCACTTATAGATACCACGAATAGGAGAAACGTTAAAAGAAGGAGTTTTTTCATTGTGAAAAGGACATAAACCCAATAGATTAGTCCCGCGCCTCTTAAGGTTCACGAAATCACCCACCACCTCCTCAATGCGGGCAGTGTCCATGATTACATCTATGGTTTCTTTTTTGATCACAATATTAAGGGTAAAGTATTGGCAAGTGATTTAATAAAACCAACTTTCAATTTGTAAAATTAAGAAAAAAGGGTGTTCATACGATTTATTTGCATATTGACTTAATTTTCAGAAAGTTAGAAATTATTTTTAAGCAATATTATTGACTGATAAGGAGAGCGCTTTTCGGTCATATGGAGTGACAACTTTGAATGTGTGGATGTACAAATTTGCTGACGATCTCCAAAAAGAGCTTTAGTTCGGATGCGGGGCAGTCCCTACAGATAACTCCATGCGAGGCGGCGTAACTACACAATAATAGCAAATCCCTATTTTTCGTACTTTAGCCTGATGAAACGGATTATTGACTGTTTTTTACTGCTGGTATTAGTGCTTTCCTGGGGCAATTCAAATGCCCAAAACAGAGGAAACATTTGGTGTTTTGGAGATTCTGTATTAATCGATTTTAACAGCGGAGTTCCGGTTCCCGGAATATCATCATTAGACACTCGTGGGAGCTGCGTTTCCATTTCAGATACTAATGGAGATTTGTTGTTTTACGGGAATACACGGGCAGCTACTGCAGGTGCATATAACACTCTTTTATGGAATAAAAATCATCAATTAATGTTAGGTGGCGACTCGATTGCTGGAGATGGTTGGTATCATGAATTGGTAATTGCTCCCAAACCCGCAGATGATTCATTATATTATGTGTTCTCAATTGGTGTAACTTATTCCATTGGTTTACTATATTCTATTATTGACATGAAGGGCGATAATGGTTTAGGAGCGGTCATACAAAAAAACATACCTCTTCTGGGCAACATCAGAATGGTAGATTGTCTTACCGCAATTAAGCATGGCAATGGTAGGGATTGGTGGGTGATAGGTAGAGAGTCGACTTTTCATTTAGGTACTAGCAATAATACGTGGTATGTATATCTAATATCTCCTTCAGGTATTTCGAATATTGCTATTCAAAACATTGGATCTTTAAATGGTACTAATTCAGGTCGGTTGAGTTTTAGTTCTGCTAGCAACAAGTTGTGTTTTGTCAGCTTACCGGGATTATTAGAACTTTATGATTTTGATCGTTGTAGTGGTATCATAAGCAATCCATTAAACATTGAGCCAGTTCCTCCAGGTGCACCTTATCCCTACTATTGGTCAAGCGAATTTTCTCAAAGTGGTCGGTACTTATATGTGACATCTTCAACGGTGAATGGAATATTATGGCAGTATGATACCTGGGCAACGAATATTGCAGCAACAAAAACACTTATTTGGCAAATGACTTTTCCGCCTGCTACCATAGGTTCAGTTAAACGCGGCCCTGACAATAAAATTTATCTCAGTTGTGCATGGAGTGATTCAACTGGTATATTTAATTATCCTTATCCTCCAACTGCCTACTACACCGAAAACATGAATATCAGTGTTATCAACTCTCCGGACTCTGCCGGTGCAGCATGCGACTTCCAACCCTGGAGTTTTTACCTTGGTGGCAAACGCACTTATTGGGGCCTCCCCAATAACCCAGACTACGATTTACCCGAACTGGTTGGAAGTCCGTGTGATACGTTGGTATCGCAAAATGAGTTGGCAGGGGCATCGGCAATAGGCAGTCTTCATGTTTACTACCACTCGGATTGGGATAAAGCTTTCATCAATGCTTCTAACCTGAAAGGCAAAACAGGCAAGTTGTTATTGTATGATATGCAAGGGAAAGTTGTTCATTCGGAGCCGCTGCGGATACAGAATGGGTATTATACGCGGGATTTGTCAATGATAGGTTATGCTAAAGGGATGTATTTGATTACGATTCAAACAGAAAAAGAACGACTTACCAAGAAGATGATGGTGGAATGATTTTTTTATTATTCTATGAGTACAGGTTCTTATAGAAGGTTTTTGCTTAAAAGTTGGCGCTGCCCTTTTATGTGCTAATTTGCTGATGCGGTGCCCTGAGCGTAGCCGAAGGGTGCTAGTGCGCCGCCCAGAGCGAAGTCGAGGGGTGCTTATTTATTGTTTCAGAGTAATAAAAGTGTGACTGCACATGGTTTGGTGATTTGATGATTCGGTGGTTTGGTGATGGGGTGCTTCAGTAAAAAGATGTATCTGCACATGAGTTTCAAGTGACAAGTGGCAAGTGACAAGTGGGGTGACTTAGTAAAAAGATGTGACTGCACATGAGTTTCAAGTGGCAAGCGCCGCCCTGAGCTACGTCGAGGGGTTGAAAGTTGTATGTTAAAAGTTGGGGATTCAGGCAGAATGAAATTTCGTTTTTTCATTTTGATTTATTTTGAAGCTGCTAAAGTTGCTAGTTTGTCGTACTCAAAAAAAATTTATTGAATAGTGAAAAACAAGAATCGAGAATTGACGAATGAAATTTTGATTGATCACAAAATTTATTTCTGCGCAGAATCAATCTATCATCTATCATCTATAATTTATCATTATAACGAAATTTTCTATTGAGCAATATCATATTATTCGTGCACTGAACCTAGGTCCCCGCAAGAAGCTTTAGCTTTGATGCGGGGTCTGAGCAGAATTAAAATTAACGCGTTGCCAATTTCTTCCGGCTTACCTTTTTGCTTTTATATGGAAGAGAAGAATTGATAAAAGCTGAAATTTTATCATAGTAAATTTTGCTGTTATTGGTGCCTGGACGCTTGAGGTAGGATTGGGTTTCTATATAAAGTTGTTTTTTGAAGTAAGTCGATGCATCATACATGGCTACTGTCTCCGTGATTTGTTCTTTGGAATTAAAATTCGCCGTTACAAACATTTGTGGTAAAAATAAATTTTCAATCATCTTATCATATTTGTATGCCGCCACATTAATTCCGGTTTGTTTTTCATAGGATCTGATAATGGCTGGCAATAAAAATGGTACGGCTATGCGCCATTCAGATTGAGCATGGGATATGAAAAAGCGTTCGAAATTAGAAACCGGATTTTGCAAGATTAATACATCTGCAATAGCAGTGTCGTTTAAAAGGGAAATAGCAATGCCCGCACCCGAGCCGCTTCCCAATATGGCTACATGATTAACGTAAGGCAGTGCCCGTAATTCAGGGATAATACGAATAAGATCGTCGATAGATTTTTGTCCCGGTAAATAATATTCACCATCACTGTTACCTTGTCCGCGTAAGTTGATAACTCCCACATTAAATCCGCGAGCCGAAAATTCCTGCATTGCCGGAATATAATCGATTGCACCTTCCAGCATATCAGGAATTATTAGCAATAAAGGTGAAATCATTTTGGTAGTATCAATTGCCATCCATCCGCGCAGTTTAATGCTGTCGGGCATCGGAAATTCCAGTTCCGTAAAATTGATTTGTAGTTGCGACGGGGAATAAAGGAAAATTGCTGAGGTATCGCTTTTTGTGGCTTCCTTCAGTTTTTGAAACTGCAATTGTTGCATGTTAACAAAAGCGGAGTCAATTCGTGTTGGATACAGGAGCTTATTGACACTAATTACGGGAGTAATAACTACCAAAGCAATTGCCAGGAACTGCAGTAAAATGGTTAACCGGAAAATATTCTTCAGCATGGCGGGTAATCAATTACCATTGATCAACTCTCGCGTTCAATAGTGAAATTTACAAGGTCAATCAAGGATTCTTTATAATCACTTGGCGGATAAATTTCGAGCATGGCAATTGCTTTGTCGCGGTACTCACACATCCGTTGTGTAGCATACCGAATTCCTTTTTTGTCGTTTACAAAATCAAGTACTTCTTTAACTTTGGCATCATTTGTATTATGGTTCTTAATAATATTGATGATGTTTCTTTTTTCACTGCTGTCACTTACCGAAAGGGCATATATTAACGGCAGTGTCATTTTACTTTCTTTGATATCGATTCCGGTTGGTTTACCGGTTTTATTGTTGAGTTCATAGTCGAACAAATCATCTTTAATCTGGAAAGCAATTCCTATGAGTTGTCCGAATTCTTTCATGTGTGCAATCTGCGTTTCATTGCTTCCGGCTGAAGCCGCACCAACCGCACAACAGGAGGCAATCAGAGTTGCTGTTTTCTGACGAATGATTTCATAGTAAACTGCTTCATCAATATCTAAACGACGTGCTTTTTCAATTTGCAGCAACTCCCCTTCACTCATTTCACGAACAGCTTCCGATACAATTTCCAGTAATTGGAAATCTTTATTCCGAACCGATAATAACAATCCCTTGGAGAGTAAATAATCTCCAACAAGTACCGCAATTTTATTCTTCCACAGTGCATTCACCGAGAAGAATCCCCGTCTCATATTGGAATCATCAACAACATCATCATGAACCAGTGTGGCAGTGTGGAGCAGTTCTATAAGCGATGCACCGCGATAGGTGGTATCATTGATGCTGCCGCAAATACCCGCTGAAAAGAAAACAAACATTGGGCGCAGTTGTTTGCCTTTCCGCTTCACGATATAATGCATGATTTTATCGAGCAACGAAACTTTACTGCGCATCGATTCCCGGAACTTGATTTCAAATTCCGTCATTTCCCGTTCAATGGGCTTTTTTATCTGATCGAGGCTCCTGCTTTTCACAGGCGCAAAGGTACTCAAAAATGATTCCTGACGTTCTAAAGCAATTACATTTCAATTTGTACTAAATTGCCGTATATTTAGGCATTAAATCTATTGTTATGATCCGAATTTCCCAGTTCATGAGTTCCGTTTCTGTGCTGTTCCTGTTAATAGGATTTGCTTCCTGTAAAGACGATAAAGACCCTGTGGTGCCTGATAACAGTCCCATAATCAATTCTATTGCCCCTGACAATGGACCCAAAGGAACTGTGGTGACCATAACCGGCAGTAAATTTTCGGCTGATCCTGCCGCAGTTCAGGTTTTCTTCAACGGGGTTCAGGCATCTGTGACCAGCACTTCAGCTACTGAAATTGTGGCTATTGTTCCTGCCAAAGCAGGTCCGGGGAAAGTACGTGTAGTGGTAGGCTCAGAATCGGGAACCGGACCGGTATTTAATTTTGTTTATACGGTTTCCGTAAGCACCTTCACTGGTTTAGGGGTTGCCGGCTTTGTCGATGGAGATGCTTCTGTTGCAAAGTTTAATTCCCCAAGAGGCATGGCAATCGATCAACTCGATAATATTTATGTTGCCGATGAATTGAATCAGCGCATCCGGATTATAGCACCCAATGGTACCGTTACAACATTTTGTGGCTCAGGCTTAGCAGGTCATGCCGATGGTACACCTGGTGTTGCAAAGTTCAATAGCCCATATGATGTTGCTTATGATGGAATCAACAATTTTATTTATGTTGCCGATAAAGCAAATCATTGTCTGCGCCGCCTTTCCATTTCGGGATATGCAACTACAGCAGCCGGAATTCCCGGAACTGCAGGTTATGTAGATGGTCCCGGAACTAGTGCCCGCCTGAATAGTCCCACCGGTGTTGCTGTTGAAGGAGAGCTGGCCAGCGTTTACATTGCCGATGCAGGAAATCACTGCATTCGTGAGCACAATTACCTGGAGATCCTTTCAACTTTTGCCGGTTCAACTGTATCTGGACAACAGGATGGAATTGGTGCATCTGCCAAATTCTCGGCTCCAGCCGATATTGATTGGGATACTTCAGGTTATTTGTATGTTACCGATAAAGTGAATCACAATATCAGACGGATTAGCATGTCGAAAGAAGTAACAACAGTTGCGGGAATTGGCATTGCAGGCTACCAGGATGGCGATGGATTTCAGGCATTATTTAATGCTCCTGAGGGAATATCTGCTATGAACGGTGGGTTGGTGGTTGCTGATGTTGCAAATCAGCGTATCCGTGGCATCGATGCTATGTTAAAAGTTACTTCCCTTGCCGGGGATGGTACACAAGGCTGGGGTGATGGTACCGGAGCAATAGCAAAATTTAAAAATCCCGGAGGTGTGGTTCGAGATAGTAATGGTGATTATTTTATTGCCGATACTGGGAATCATCTGATCAGAAAACTAGTAATTGATTAGGTGGTTAATTAAGTGGTTAATTAGGTAGTTAATTAAGTGGTTAATTAAGTAGTAAATTAGGTTGTTAATTATAGTGGGTCGCCTTCGGCTCTAATTTTTGAGATTTTAATTAGTTGGTTCGCCTTCGGCTTTGGGATAATTAAAAATGTCGCCTTCGGCTCAGGGACAATTAAGAATGTCGTCTTCGGCTCAGGGTTTTTTTGCAGATAAATACCTATGCAAAATTATTCAACTATGGCAAACAACCCGCTATATATCCGGCGAGTTCGGGAAAGCAATCGCCAATAATTTTATTGGGATTATTGGAATCGGAAGGAAAAAAAGACGTAGCATAACTACCTGCTATTAATCTGGCATCTTTATCATAAATGGTGAAGTGAACCATTACTTCACGCTTATAAATCTTATTGGCAATATCGAGACACGATTGGTAGTTTGTTTTGATTTCAAACTGGGTGAGAAAAACAAAATAATCGGCTTCATATTCGGCATGTAGTTTTGCAAATAATTCTTGTGGCTTGCTTACTACTGCATGCATGTACATGGCATCGGCCTTTACAGGGATGTACTGAGATGCCGTTTTAGAATCTATATGTTCTTTTTGATTCTGATTGTTGATTGTTTTTAGAATCGTTTTCGGTTCATCACTTTTTTTCGGTGTGATGGGAATAGCTTTTTCATAGCGATAACCGGTGCGACCTAAAATTTCATACATGGTTTCTTCCAATGCATCGGCAGTGTCGTTGAGTAAAGAAATGCATGGATAGCCACCATTCACAGCGCGTTGCACATGACGATCGATATTATACCTGAATTCAGATCTGAACCGAACAGGCTCCATTTTCGACTGTTCCATCAAATCGCGATCGGCATCAGAAAGATAGTATCTCGGATCGAATGGTATGAGCATCACCCGATGTTGTTGCACGGTATCGGCCTGCTCTTTTGTTTGTGCAGTGGCAGCAGAAAAATGCAGCGAAGCAAAGAGTGTGGTGAGCAGCAGCAGCCTTCTCATTTTCTTAAAGCTATTAATTGATAAGGTGTTTCCAAATATCATTTCCAACCGCAAAAACCATCAGAGCCAGTAATAAAACCATGCCCACAATTTGGGAGCGCTCCATAAACTGGTCGCTGAATTTGCGGCGTGTAATTGCTTCTATAGTCAGGAATATTACGTGTCCGCCATCCAACGCAGGAATAGGCAAAATATTCATAAATGCCAGAACCATCGATAATAAGCCGGTGATTCTCCAGAACCATGCCCAATCCCACGTGCCTCCATAAATCTGGGCAATTCCAATTGGACCCTGAACAGCATCGGTGGCTTTTTCATCACCCGAAAATATTTTTTTCAAACCTTTAATATTGCTCACTAATGCTTCCATGGCATCAGATGTTCCAAATGCAAATGCTGAACCAAATGTATATTCTTTCAAGCGATAAGCATCACTTACCAATGAATTGGTTTCATAGCCGATTCCAATGGTCCCTTTATCGCTCACCAGTGGAGCAACTGAAATATCTTTCCCTTCGCGGCGCACTGTAAGATTTACGGAACCGCTTTTCATCTTAGCTAATTTGTCGGGCAATTCATTATTTGCATTGATAGGAATCCCTTCAATAGCAATAATTTTATCACCTACCTGTATGCCGGCCTTTTCAGCATTCTCACCTGTAGTAATTGATTTTACTTCATGTACCAACGGACCGGTTCCAATGAAATTCCAGCGGCCCTCGGTAGCTATGGTACGATAAAAATTATCGGGTACCGTTACCTCAACCGATTGACCATTGCGTTCAACAGTAAGTACCGCACCAAAAACAACTCGTGAAGAAAGCAAGTCATCGAAACGTTCGAACGATTTGCCATTTATTGCAGTGATTTTATCGCCATTCTGCAAACCAATTTGCTCTCCAAGTTTGTAAGCGTAAATTCCATTTTTCACCTCGCTGTTGGGAAGGTAATCTTTCTTGTAAACCAACAGGGTCATGGAAAAAATGATGATTCCTAAAATCACGTTCATGGTTACACCGGCAACCATGACAATGAGACGCTGCCAGGCCGGTTTAGCTCTGAATTCGTAGGGCTGTGGTGGACCGGAAAGTTGATCCTTATCGAGGGATTCATCAATC
>CAUJFJ010000208.1 GCA_963169675.1 Bacteroidota bacterium | reverse complement strand
ACTGGTTTTCTAACTTCAGTAATTGTGACTCATAATTTCATTTATGCAAATCCTTAAAACCCTAATCAACACTGGGTACTGTCAATTTGACACGAGGGTTTACCCTCGTTTTTTGACATTTTGTCACAAGGGTTTTCCCTTGTAGAACAGACCTAACAATGTAACCATAAATCTGATCGTTAGTGCCAAAAACAAAATAATAACAATATTTTTTAATGATGTACATAGGGAATTTTATGAGACATATTAAATTCGGTCGAACATAGACCCTATTGATGATACCACATTTTGCTTCTCTTAATTGAACCTTGTATGGTAAGGAAAGAAAAGAAAGAATTTAAGATGGACTTAAAGGCCGAAAACGATTCACCAAACCCTAAAACTGCAGCAGATGCATTGAATGTTGTTGAATGTAAATGGTGCAAAATATATTGCCTGATCATGGCGCAACAAATAGAACCATAGACAAAGTATTTCCCCAGACAATTCTTCTGCCCGGAAAGCGTGTAACTTGCAATAAATAACATTGAAAAAAAATGGGCACAGACGGTCTGAAACTGGGTTAAATCCTTCTAGGACATATTCCCTTTTGTTTTGTGAATCTCCGTTTAGTATTGCAATTGCATCTGCAACAACCAGTTTTACGAATTTTTTATGACTTTTATTTGGAATTATGATCACTTTACGTAAATTAACGCTCTGATTCGCCTTCTTAAAAGTCAGAGCCTTCAAAATGAAGTTTATAAAGTTATTTTTGCTCATTTTCATTTTCGTCCAGACCCAAGTTTTAAGTCAGGATGTCCATTTTACCCAGTTTTACACGGCACCTCTTACCATAAACCCCTCTTTAACAGGCGATTATACCGGAGATTATCGGTTTATGAATACTTTCCGGAGTCAGTGGCGCAAATTTGATCCCGGGTATTTATCTAATTCAGCGGGATATGATCAGCAGTTTTATCTGCTGAATGAAAAGATGAGTGGTGGATTAAATGTGGTGTATGATAAGTCCGGGGTGAATGCTTTTCAGATTGCAAAAATTAACCTTTCAGCAGCATGGCATAAATTGGTAGGCAAAAGTGTTTTTCATATTGGTGTGCAGGGAGGATATGTGATGAAGTCATTTGATGTATCGAAACTTACATTCCCGGATCAATTCAACCTGAATACCGGCTATTTCGATACCAATGTGGCAAGTGCTGAAGCCGATCGCAACGACAAAGTATCTTATTTAGATGTGAATGCCGGCATTGGCTGGAACCGAAAATTTGGTAAACACACACCCAAATTAGGATTTGCCATGTTTCACCTGAATCGTCCGGATGAAAATTTCTTTGGCCCTGAAAATAAATTGCCAAACCGATATGTGATAACGGTGTCTGATAAATGGGAAAAGAATGATCGCACTATAATATCTCCACAAATCCTTTTTATGGAGCAATCGAAAGCAAACGATTTTATGGCAGGTGTTTTAATTACAAGAAAATCGAAAGAAGTAACCAATAAAATTTCTTCCGTAAGTTATGGTGCCTTCGTGAGGAATTCGGTAAAAAGTCAGACCGATGCCATTGCACTTGTTACCGGTTTCCGATACGATTTATTCGACTTCGGATTCAGCTATGACATTAATATTTCGGAAGCACAAACTGTAACCCGCAACCGGGGAGCATTTGAAATTTCAATCATTTATACAGCACTCAATTCACGTGCAGTAAAAGTTAAAATACCCTGTGAACGCTATTAATAAAAGCATACTGATAATTTGTTCGGTTCTTCTGGCATTTCAGTCAGGAGGATTCGCTCAGGATGATGATCCGGTAAAATCTATGCGGGCAGGACAACTTCGTGCTTTTGGAAAAAGTGCTTTCAAACAAGGCGATTACAGTTCTGCAGCTATGTACTTTGAAAGTTATCGCGATAAGCGTCCTAAGAATTACAAAATAGTTTATCAGCTTGCGGAAAGTTACCGTTTGTCGAAAGATTACCGCGAGGCTGAAAAAATGTATTTGAAAGCTTATCAGCTTAATCCAAAAAAGAATGCTTTAGCACTTTTTCATTATGCCACCATGCTCAAGAACATTGGCAACTTTGTGAAGTCCGATGAATACTACGCGAAGTTTAAAAAAGAGTATAAAGGCAAAGACAAAAGCGCTTATCTGAAAATGATTGGTAATAATACTAAGGCAACTGTTTTTGTTTCAGAAATGATGGACAAACCACTGAATGTAAAAATAGATCATCTCGACTCTACCATTAATACCCATCATGTTGAAGCCGGTCCGGTATTTATCAACGACAGCACGATGATTTATTCATCGTTAAAAACCGACCAGAAATATTTTTACATGAATACGGAAGATTCCTCATCAAATGAACCTTTCCGGAAATTATATACGGCAACCAAAGGAAACGACAAATGGATAACTAAAGGTTTACTCGACGGTCCTTTCAATGCCGAAGGAGTTCATAATTCGAATGTAGCATTTTCTAAGGATGGTCAGCGTATTTATTTCTCAAGATGTAAAAGAAACAGAAAGAACAAAAACATATGTGCGCTATACGTTAGCAATCTGAATGATGGAAACTGGAGTGAACCGGTTTCATTGGGAGACGATGTAAATCTTTCGGGTTTCACCAGCACACAACCAACAGTTGCAACGGAAGCTAAGAAAAACAGGGAGATCATCTACTTTGTATCTGATCGTGAAAATGGCCGTGGCGGAATGGATATCTGGTATACTTATTATGATTCCAAACTAAAACTATACAAACCACCGTCGAATGCAGGATCAAAAATAAATACTGCTGGTGATGAAATGACCCCTTACTATGATTATGTTTCGGGAACTTTATTTTTTAGTTCAGATGGATTTCAGGGATTGGGAGGATTGGATATTTTCAAAACAAGCGGTGAAATGAAACGCTGGTCGATTCCACAAAATTTAGGAGCACCGGTCAATTCTTCTTATGATGATCTTTATTACTCACAGAGTAAAAATAATGGCGAATTTGCCATGATGGTTTCTAACCGCGAGGTAAAAACATCTCTCTATGTTACCAAAGGTTGCTGCGATGATATCTTCAGCATACATTGGCTGGATGCAATCATGCTGGAAGTAAAGGGATCGCTGTATGAAACTTCTGACACCGCTTTAACTTCGGAAGTAATTCCTGTAAAGGGAGCTAAAGTTTTTCTGGAAATGAAAAATCCGGAAGACACTACCTATATTCCAATAAATGGTATTTTCACAGATCTAGATGGTAAATACAAAATGGTAGTTTTACCTGATCGCGAATACCGATTGACTACCAAAAAAGAGGGTTACCTGAGTTCTGTTCGTGAGTTCAGCACAATAGACCGCAAGAAGAATGAAGAAATAGAAATGAATATTGGAGTTAAAGAAGCACCTTTCGATGCTATTGGACTCAAGAATATTTATTATGAATATGGGAAGGCAACATTGACACAAGCGGCAATGAATTCCATAGATACCACTTTGTTGGTAATCATGCAAAACAATCCTGATTTGGTTATTGAAATTTCGTCGCACACCGATCATGTTGGTTCCGATGCGGCCAATCAAATATTATCACAGGATCGAGCCCAGAGTGTTGTTGATTATCTCGTAAAGAAAGGTATAGCAGTAACGCATCTCAATGCTCGTGGATATGGGGAGTCGCAACCAATTGCACCGAATCAATTTGCAGATGGAACTGACAATCCGGAAGGGCGACAGTTAAACCGAAGAACAGAATTCCGGATAATTGGCAAAATGCGTCCGGATGGAAAAATTCAGGAACCGGGAATATTCTGATTTTTTACCAGAGATAAAACCTGCTATTTATATAATTCAATGCCATCCTGTTGTACTGATCGGGAGTAAAACCGCATTCACAATCACTGGAGTAATATGACATGGTGTTACCAATCATGGGAACATACCATTCATTATTGGCATCCTTAATATAAGGCGATAAATTACAATCGGGTGCTGGAGTATTTCCAAGGCCGGGATCGGCAGGAGTATCACAAACCAGATCTCCGGTAGTTGCGCAATTGGTGCCATTGGCTAATTCAGACCCAAATTGTGTTTCGAATGTGTGATATAGTCCAAAAAAATGGCCCATCTCGTGAATAATCGAAGAAAGACTTCCTTTGGCTATTGCTATAAAATCGGGGCCACCCGGAAAATAGGCATAGCCACCAACGGAATTCCCGGGACTTACTTCAACCCTGCTGGCATAAAAAATATTGATGGTTTTAGGCACACTATATAGGGCAATCACCTCGGCTTCATCAGCTGGTTTTAAAAAAAAGTTATATTTATAGTTAGGTATATAATTCACACTACAAACCTGAAAAGAAATACAAATAGGGGCAAATGCCTGGTTCAGAGCTGTCAGGGAATTGGTTATATCCAAAGGTGTAAGACCGTAATTTCCAAGACTATCCGCAATAATATGGGCAGTAATCGATAAAGTTTTACCAAAACATTTAGTTGGAGCAAACATCGATTTCTGGTTGCCGAAGGCAGGATTTGCCCTTTCCTTTGCAACCTGTTCGGGAGTTACAATCGTCCCGCATTTAGCCGGCTGGGCGTTAACCTCAACATTCACAAATAACGCAAATGAGGCTAAGAATACAATAAAAGATGACAATAGTCGCATGACGATCCGTTTAGGGGATTCGAAAACAAAGGTTCTCACAAATATATCATTTTTGAGACAGATGCGCTAATTTCATAAAAAGTTGCATAAAATCCTAGTGGACTATTATTTATTCGATTTTGGCTGCTATTTCAAAAAATATTCCTATAATTACAGGAACTAATAATCTATTGTTTCAGACCCTTTCCAACAGCAACATGATCAACCTGAAAAACTGCAGATGGGTATTACTTACTTTGCTGCTTTTCTTAGTTTCACAAGCGGGCAATGCACAGATTTCTGCAAGTCAGACCACAGGATGCGCACCACTTATCAATGTAGTTTTTAGTTCACCTCCGGGTGCGACCAATATCAATTGGGATTTTGGAGATGGCTCGGGATCTAATCTCGCATCACCAATTCACACCTTCATTCTTCCGGGATCTTACACAGTTTTATATACTGCATTGATTTCGGGTAATCCGGTTAATTATTCACTGCCTATTACAGTTTATGGTAAGCCAAATGTTTATTTTGGTGCCACACCGCCCTTGTCGGGATGTGTTCCGTTGCTGGTAAATTTCAAAGATTCTTCTTCTGCACAGGGCGGTGCTGCGATAGTACAAAGAGAATGGGCTTTTGGCGATGGCGGAACCTTGTCAGGAAATAATCCGAATCCTTCTTATTCTTATTCTATTGGTGGTGCATTTACTCCTACGCTCAAAGTAACCGATGCAAACGGATGCGATTCATCGTATTCCCGTTCTCAGTACATCAATGTTTCTGTAAAGCCTAATGTGGTTTTAAGTACAAACCCTACTCCTCCTGCTGCATGTCTTCCTCCTTTAGTGGTTTCTTTTTCTGCAGGTCTTTCAACAAGCAATTCTACAACCGGCAGCGGACTCACCTACTTATTGAATCTTGGTGGTGGTAATACATCCACTGCGATAAATCCCCCTCTGAATACTTATACCACCAATGGTGTTTATCCAATTACACTTACGGTAACCGACAATAACAATTGCTCTGCAACAACTTCTACGAATGTTGTAATAAGTGCTCCGGTAGCATCCTTCTTTGCTGTCGGCGCCGTTAATGATACTGTATGCCCTTCTGTAACTTTCCGTAATAATTCAACAGGCGTAAATCCATTTTACACTTATGGCGACGGATCAGCCGGAATTGATTCCGTTCACTACTATCAAACACCAGGAGTATATCAAGTGACTTTGCAGGTACAATCGGGAACTTGCGTTGATGACACAACAATTACTATTGTGGTAGAAAATATTGTTGCTGACTTTACCACTAACCCTTCTTATTCATGCAACTGGCCGACTACAATCCAGTTCACTAATCAATCGGTGAATGGAAGTACTTACAATTGGTTATTCGGAGATTCACTTACTTCAACGGGAATAAATCCATCGCATACGTATCAGAATGCAGATACCAATCAGTATACCATTTACTACGATCATGTTTATCTACAAACACAACTGATTGCCACAAGTGTTCATGGTTGCAAGGATACTATAGTGCGAACCGATTCTATCTTTAAACCAACTGCACGCTTCATGCCTGACATTTCGCATGGTTGTGCTCCTCTTACTGTAGCATTTTCCGATAGCAGCATCTCTAATGAACCTATTGTAAATTATTACTGGACCTTTGGTGATGGCGCTATAAACAATGGAACTGCAACATCACCAAACCATACTTATACAACACCCGGGATTTATTATGCGCGACTGGTGATTACAAACAGTGCAGGGTGTAAAGACACCTCCTACCTAATTCCAATTTATGTGGGAGAACCATCCACACCTGCATTTTCTGTGGTGCCAAATAATGTGTGTGTTGATACACCTGTTCAATTCACCGACCTTACCCCCGCAGCCGATTCAGCGCAATACTGGCATTACAGCACCGATGGGGGAATTATGTCGCATTGCTACACCAGTCCCGATCCCGTGTGGTCATTCAATACGGCTACCGGACCACAGTCTGTGACCCTTACAACTGTTTATAATGGATGCGAAGGGACCACCACCATTGCAAATGCAATTACAGTAAAAGGACCATTGGCTCATATTTCCACAACGGGTAATTGCAGTACGCCATTCACGTATTCAGTGATTGGCACCATTGAAGATGCTGATTACTGGACCTGGGATTTTGGAGATGGAACCGTTATTAATAATTCAACAGCACCAAATATTAACCATACTTATACAGCAGTTGGCGATTATCTCATAACCATCACAGCATACAATAACACATCAGGCTGCGACCCTTATGTCGATACCGCACTGGTAAATGTAAGAGCACTCAATGCTGCGTTTTCAGCAGACCAGCGAGTTTGTGCAAATTCGGTTACCAACTTTGATGCTGGTACATCAACAAGTGTTGGAGGAAGCTGCTACAACAGCTACACCTGGTACTGGGGAGATAACATGCCTCCACATGCTACCACAGCACCGGTCGATACACACACTTATCAACTGGGTGGCAACTTCCAGATCAAACTTGTTGTTCGCGATATAAATGGATGCGTAGATAGTGTAAAAAGAAATATTTCGGTTTATGATATTGAATCCTATTTTAAACCCAATAAATTATACGGCTGCTTGCCATTAACTGTGAACTTTACGGATAGTTCTTATTCTGACACCACCATCACGCAATGGCAATGGAATTTTGGAGATGGTACCACATCAAACTTGCAGAATCCATCTCATACTTTCACGCAAGGCGGCGTATTATACTGGCAAGTTCAGCTTGTAGTCACCAATGCACTTGGCTGTAAAGATTCCATGATGGTTACCATAAGACCTTCTATTCCGGATGCCAATTTCTTCTTGCAATCCTCCAATAATATTTGCGTGGGTGATTCAGTTAAATTTCTAGCAAGTGCATTTGGAGATGTTACCTATAACTGGAATTTTGGTAATGGAACTTCCTCGACCAATAGTAATCCGTCAGCTATTTACAATCAGCCGGGATTCTTCAATGTTTCACTAACTGTCACCGATTCCATTGGTTGCACCGCTACATTGGCTCAACCGAGTCTCGTTTACGTCCAATCATATCCACTGGCAGGTTTTGTCACAACCGCCGATACCGTTTTCAATAAGTGTTATCCTTTGTTGGTATCAATTACAGATACATCCATCGTAAATATTTTTGGAAGCAGAACATGGGATCTCGGAAATGGTGTAGCCACAGTTGGAAATCCAACCGTTGGAACAATTTATCAAACACCGGGAACATATACCATTTCACTGATTGAAACAACCACTAATGGTTGCAGCGACACTGTTTCAAGAAGTATAACCGTTGAAGGCCCGGTTGGGAATTTCAATATATTGAATGATACAATTTGTAAAGGACAAAGCATAACCTTCTCCATTAAAGACACCTCTGATGTATTAGGTTATTTATGGGACTTTGGAGATGGAACTACATCGCCCGGAATTTCTCCAATTACACATACTTACAATATCAATCCGCCATCCGGAACCACCAATGTAAGTTTAGTGTTGTGGTCGCCTGACTCTGCATGTACAGCAGTGGCAACAAACCCTATTTTCATTTTCCCGGTAATTGCAGAATTTAGTTTTATTGGAACCGACTCCTTATTTTGTTTGAATGAACAAATTTCCTTAACCAATACATCCACCAATGCAACATCCAACAACTGGAATTTTGGTGATGGAACTTCATACAACGGACTAACGCCTCCCGCACATACGTACTCCACACCCGGATCTTACACTGTTACCTTGGCAATATCAAATTCCAGCACTGGATGTAACGATACGATTTCTAAATCACTTATTATTTTACCATTGCCGGAAGCAATCGCAGCAGGTGGCGACACATGTCAGGGCAACCCGGTTCAGCTTTCCAGCTCTGGAGGAATTGCATACAACTGGTCACCTGCAACGGGACTGAATAATGATTCTATTCAAAATCCGATTGCCACACCAAACGTATCGACCAATTATACAGTTACTGTAACAGATGCAAATGGTTGTACAGATAATGCAATTGCCAGTGTAATTATTTATCTGCCCCCACCATCTGTTCAATTTGATACTGCCATGGTGATTGGTCAGACCTATCAATTGAATGTAGATCAAGGTCCAGGATACAGCTACAGCTGGACGCCTGCAACTGGTTTAAGCTGCACCGATTGTCCGAATCCTGTTGCTCAGCCTTTGGTTAATACCATTTACTCCGTTACAATCACAGATGGTGTTGGATGTTTTGAAGTAACATCAACCTATGAGTTTGAAATCAAACCTATAACCACCATTGATGTTCCAACAGCATTTACTCCAAATGGCGATGGTGAAAACGATGTTATTTATGTGGATGGATTTGGAATAAAAAAACTAATTGAGTTTAAAATCTATAATCGTTTTGGCCAATTGGTTTTCGAAACTGCTGATATAAATCAGGGCTGGGATGGCTATTATCGTGGAGAATTACAACCTATTGAAACCTATGTTTATTTTACAAGTGTAGAAACATGGTTGGACGGCGAAATTCTGTCTAAGAAGGGATCGTTTAATATAATTCGATAATTTAAAATGACTTATTAGTTTTTTGTCATTCATCTCTTTGCAGAGAAATCAATCATCTTCACGTTCAAGTTCTACCAATGCTTGTTGTTCCAATTCTTTTCGTAGCGTTCTGTTATTTATTGAAAGCAGAATTGCAGGCAATAATAACAGGTTAGTCACCATCGCTACAAGTAAAGTAGTCGATAATAAAATTCCCATAGCAACTGTTCCACCGAAATCTGAAACGGCAAAAATGGCAAACCCGGAGAAGAGGATTATGGCAGTATAAATCATACCAATACCTGTTTCCTTAATAGTAATAGAAATTGCATCAATTACAGATTTTCCGGCCTTCAATTCATGCCGGTAACGGGTAAGAAAATAAATAGTTCCATCGGAGGAAATCCCAAATGCGATACTAAAAATTAGAATAGTAGAAGGTTTAAATCTAATGTCGAGAAATCCCATAATTCCTGCAGTTATAATTAAAGGAATAAGGCATGGCAGTTTCGATAAAAGAATAATTCTAAGTGATCGGAAAAGAGCAAGTCCGACAAGCGTAATTAATAAGACCTCTATTAGCAAACTCTCCAATAAGTTCCGAAGGAGGTAATCATTTCCTCTCAGAAACATCAGGCTGTGCCCTGTGAATGAAACATTAAAATCGGCTGGTGAAAAAACAGAATCTGTCCGTTGTTTCAAAGTTGCAATCAGTTCATCCGTTTTTTGTGAACCAATGTCAGCAATTTGCATAGATATTCGGGCATATTGTTTGGAAGAATCTATAAACGCATTGTTCCTGACTAAACCTGCAGCCTGACTTATTTTATAAGAAGCAATTTCCTGTAGACCTAGTGCTCCCGGAATGATATATTTTTTAGATTCCCCTCCATTTAATTGCTGATTCGAAAATTTAATACCTTCCACTAAAGATAGCGGCTTAGAAAATACATTGTACTCACTCGTAATCTTTTGTAATTTGTTAATCTTATATAAAACAGATCCTGAATTACTAAACACTCCATTTGGTGCTTTGGTATCAATTAATATTTCTAAAGGCAAAATTCCTTTAAAATTCGATTCGAAATAACGTAAATCTCTATAAACAACATCACCTTCAGGTAAATCATCGACAACAAATCCAATTACGTTCACCTTCATCATACCATAAACTGAAATCAATGTAATTAAAATAGTGCCCACATAAATATATGCTCTTTTTTCAGCAACCAGATAATTCACCAAATTCAAAATATAATTAATCCTTTTTGCTTCAAGATGTTTTACCTGTCGTATTCCGGGTGCTTTCAGGTAACTCAAAATAATAGGAATAAGAATAAGAGTAATGACATAAGTAAGCATAACACTTACTGCTGCTACAAGTCCGAATTCTGTAAGCAATGAGCTATTGGTAAAATACAAAACTCCAAAACCAATAGATGTGGTAATATTAGCCAGAAACAACGAAACGCCCATTGTCTCAATCATCCTGGTGAGAGCTTTCATTTTATTTTCATGTCGGGCATACTCAGAATGATATTTATTAATTAGAAATACGCAATTCGGAATACCAATTACCATAATTAATGGCGGAATTAATCCCGATAAAATAGTAATGTTATAACCGAAAATTACTATCGTACCAACTGACCAGATTACACCAATTGTTACAACAAGAATAGAATAAAACACTACTGAAAATGATCTGAAAAAAATCAATAAAATCAATGACATCACACCGACTGCTAAAGCAAGGAAAATTGTCATTTCATGAGAAACCTTTTGCATTACGGAAGTCCGTATATAAGGCATTCCGGATAGATGAATTTTTAAATTATTTTTTTCAGAAAACTTACTTGCTTTGGCTTTGATTTCATTAACCAAATCAATCCGATGCTTCGAATTGAGATCCTTCTGCCCAAAAGTGATCGCCATTAAGGTTGAACCGGTTTCTTTGTTATATAAAAGACCGTTGTAAAATGGCAACCCATAAATAATTTGCACCAAACTATCCAATTCAGCCTGCGTTGTAACAGGCTTTTTAACTACTGGTTCAAAACTCAATGTTTTGTTACTATCACTAACCGCAATAGTATATAAGTTCGCTATTGAAATCACATCTTCGATACCATCAAGTTGCTGCAGTTCCTTTCCCAAGGTGTACCAATCGTTGAACAGGTTTAATGGTATCGCTGTTGGAGAATCAAAACCAATCACCACTACACTTCCATCCTGACCAAATTTCTGTTTAAAAGCATCATATTCTGCTAAAGCAGGATCACCTTCAGGCAGAATTTTGGCAAACTCATACGATAATTGAATCCTGCTGGCAAAAAATCCAAAGACGCCAGTAAGAAGCAGTATAATTACGATCCAGCTTACTCTGTTTCTAAGAATTAATGATGCAAATTTCCTCCACATAATATCAAAAATCAGTTCTAATGAAAATTAAAAAATGGAATTGCCAGTGCGTGATTATATTCGCGACACCGGCAATTCCGTATTTGTTGTTGTTATATATCAAGGACTAGTTTCAATACTACCAGGCCAACAATTACTACAGTTAAAATTATGATCATGAGACCCCAGCCTTCCATAAATTTGGAATCTGAAGACTCATTATTACTTGAGTTTTCCATTTTGATTGAGATTTAATAATTAATAAACAGTTCAATACATCACAGCTTGTTTAGTGTGATGAAGAATTACTTAAAAAAATTAAATCTCAAATTAACAGCTCCGAATGTTGTAAATACAGTACAATACAACCGGAATTGTTTCTCATAAAAGAGACAACTATCAGGCCATTCAATGCAGCACACATCAGTTTTTCACTTAATACTTCCTGTGTGCCAGAAAACTTCTTCATTCCATTGTGAACTAATTGTGGAGAAGTAAAACCAGAAAAGGATTTTGCTGACTCCAACAGACCTTGCATTTCATGAAAAGCAGGGGCACTCACATGTGTAAATCGGCCGGGAGTAACATGATGACTCCTAACGACAAACTGATAACTTTCACCATTGCTTGCCGGAATTGCATATGCCGACGCATTCATCAGAAACCAGGTAAGCAAACCGGTGATCAAACAGTTAATTTTCTTCATGAGGCTGCAAAAATAGCTAATTCTACCGGTTTTTCATTTTGAATACCAGTTCAGAGATTACGGTGCAAAAAAGTGTTTGAGAATTTATACAATCAACTGAAAATGAAACCAAAAACCAGTATCATTCCAAAACCATACCCCGGATTCCCATATCCACAACCTGATCGCCGGCAATGGGTTCATAATAACCGGGCGTCGAATTCTCGATCCATTCAAATGAATTGTTAGTCGACAACGAAACTGTTATCACAACATCAGCAGTTGGTTCTGCAGGTATCACCAGTGGAGAGGCAAAAGCAGCCGTAACAACACAAGAACCTGCCGGTATAGGTGAAGTAGCAAATATCGGATTGGGAACTGTGGTGCCTGCAGCTTGTCCCTGACTTACCCCATACTGGGATTCAAATGCCCAAAAACCCTGCAACTTATTCGAATTAACCTGAATGGTGCTATCTTTAATCGTGAGATCGGAGATATATGTATTGAAACCGATAAATGATGCTATAGTACCTATAAAATCATAGTTAGTTCCAGATACATTCGCCCTTACATTTATATCGTAATTCTGATATGCCAGTGAAACTCTCAAATATTCGTATGTTCCCGGCGTAACTTCAGAGAATGGTATTGAAAAAAATACTTCATTGTTTCCTACAGGATTCGATTTAGCAAAATCAATCGCAGATGCCCCCCCTGCAGTAGTCTCGTCGTGGTGATATAAAATTTCACCGGTACCCAATGCTGTTAAAGCACCCGGTGCTAACTCAATATAATGCGCACTCATTTTGTTAAAACGTGGCGATTGAGCACCATGGTTAGAAGGAACTGTTGAAGGATTTCCAAATGCATCCAGTCTCACCTGTGTGGAATCGAAAACAAATTTGAAAATTAATTTGTGGTCCATTCCGTGATGGTCAGTTGCATCGTCTTTGGAACACGAATTAAATGTTGTTGCTAAGATAGCAAGTACAATAAAGATGTATCCGGCTTGTCGATTCATGATTAGATCCTTTATCAACACAAATCTACTCATATTATTGCAAAATTCATTTTGCTGCAAAAGTCAGACATCCACAAAACCTTTTACACAGTCAATTTGTTATTAATATATTGCCCAATAAGCATTCAAAGTAATTAATAATCAATTTGTTAATGTTGTTTTGAAGCAATCCTGTTTTTTCATTACTTTTGCACCCGCTGATGTGCTGATGCTTTGCCCTGAGCGAAGCCGAATGGGTGCTGATGCTTTGCCCTGAGCGAAGCCGAATGGGTGCTGATTCTTTGCCCTGAGCGAAGCCGAATGGGTGCTGATGTGCTACCCTGAGCGAAGTCGAGGAGTGCTTGATTTCAAAAATTTAGATAATTTCTCAAATACATTCCTTAATTCTTAATCCTTAATTCTTAATCCTTAATTCTTAATCCTTAATTCTTAATCCTTAATCCTTAATCCTTAATCCTTCCCCCTCTCCATGGCTCAAGACCGTTTTCAGGCTCCCGATTATTATCAACTCGATGAATTGTTAACCGACGAACACAAACTCATTCGTGATACAGTTCGTGCCTGGGTTAAAAAAGAAGTTTCTCCGATTATTGAAGAAGCTTGTCAGAAGTGTGAATTCCCGAAACATCTGGTTAAAGGCTTAGCTGAGATTGGTGCTTTCGGCCCATATATTCCTGTTGAATATGGTGGTGGCGGATTAGATCAGATTTCATACGGTCTAATTATGCAGGAACTCGAACGAGGCGATTCCGGCCTTCGTTCTACCGCTTCGGTACAAAGTTCACTGGTGATGTATCCTATTTACACATACGGAAGTGAAGAACAACGTAAAAAATACTTACCAAAATTAGCATCCGGTGAATGGTTGGGATGCTTCGGACTAACAGAACCTGATCATGGCTCGAATCCGAATGGTATGGTAACTAATATCAAAGATAAAGGTGATCATTATGTTTTAAATGGTGCCAAAATGTGGATCAGTAATGCTCCATTTGCGCAAATTGCAGTAGTTTGGGCTAAAGATGAAGAAGGTGTTATCAGAGGTTTGATTGTTGAACGTGGTATGAAAGGGTTTACAACTCCTGAAACACATGGCAAATGGTCGCTGCGAGCTTCTGCTACCGGTGAACTTGTTTTCGATAACGTTCAGGTTCCTAAAGAAAATCTGTTACCAAATGTAAAGGGATTGAAAGGTCCTTTAGGATGTCTCAATTCTGCGCGCTTCGGAATTTCATGGGGTGCAATTGGTGCTGCAATGGATTGCTATGATTCAGCATTAAGATATTCAAAAGAACGTAAACAATTTGGTCGCCCTATCGGAGGCTTTCAGTTACAGCAGAAAAAACTTGCTGAGATGATTACTGAAATCACCAAAGCACAATTACTCACCTGGCGTTTGGGAGTTTTGAAAAATGAAAATCGTGCGACTCCGGCACAAATCTCAATGGCTAAGAGAAATAATGTGAATATGGCCCTTGAAATCGCCCGTGAAGCAAGACAAATTCATGGCGGAATGGGAATCACCGGAGAATATCCGATCATGCGCCATATGATGAACCTCGAATCGGTAATAACTTACGAAGGCACACACGATATCCATCTGTTAATTACAGGCATGGATGTCACCGGTGAAAATGCCTTTTCGTAAATAGCATGATCATATAAATAAAAAAGCGATGAAAATATCATCGCTTTTTTTTGTGGTAAATTTTGCCGGGACAATTAAATGCTTTAATTTTAGGAATAACTTTAAAATTATGCCTGATCAGGAATATATCAGAAATCTGAGAATACCCACAGCAGACAATCCGCTACGTATACTTGTAAGCGCATGCATGATAGGTGAAAAGTGTGCAGTTGATGGCACCAGTTATGGTGAATATCCCAGTGTTTTGAAGCTACTTAATTACAAAACCGTTAAACTGACCTCCTTTTGTCCGGAACATTTTTCATTTGGAACACCGCGCGAAATGTGCGACATCTATGGTGGCAATGGACTTGATGTTCTCGAATGTCGTGCAAAAGTGTTGACCTCAACCGGAATCGACTGGACCGAAGGAATGATTTTAGCTTCAGAAAAAATGTTGCAAATTGCTGAAGAGAATAAAATTGAACTTGCAGTGATGATGGATGTGAGCGCCGCTTGTGGCAATCATGTTATTTATGATGGAAACCGCTATGCAGCCAACAAAAAATATCAAATAGGCATGGGAGTATGTGGTGCGCAATTGCACAGGGCAGGATTCAAAATTATAAGCTGGAGAGAATTTAAATCACTCGATTTACTTTACAGTAAAATTGACCCTAAACATATACCGAATCCGGATGCAAAGGATTTTGATCAGCATGAATGGTATGTAAGTTATTTCAATAAGGAATAATCATCCTTGATACTACTTACAAATTTTCTGGAAACAAATTAATTAATTTGTTTCCAGAACCAAATCATCGGCTTCAACCAGATTACCTTCTGCCAATACTACCTTCTCAATTCTAAAATCCTTAGGCGCTGTAATTGTTGTTTCCATCTTCATGGCCTCAATAGTAAACAGTGGCGTATTTTTCTTGACCTGATCACCCGGCTTCACAAATACCTTCGA
>CAUJFJ010000207.1 GCA_963169675.1 Bacteroidota bacterium | reverse complement strand
CGCGACCAGTCATATTTAGCACTTGCGGTACTCATCATTTCAATAGCACAGCAGCTGGTGCCAAAGACCAATGGCCACAAGGAATTGCTGCGAGCCCAGTTTATGACCTGATCCATTTTGCTGACCAGAATTCCGCCTCCGGGAGTTTGATGTATAGTGCCCGGAAAAGGATCAGGAATTTTATTTTCGTTCGTTACATCCATTTCAGTGCTTTTTTCTTGTGAGCATATAAAAAGCCCATAAATAATATGAAGAGGAAAATTAATATCTCAACAAATGCCACCCATCCCAGTTGTTTTACCACAACTGCCCATGGAAAGATGAAGATTAGTTCGACATCGAAAATCAAAAATATAAGTGCAAAGAGGTAATAACCAATGCTAAACTGAATCCAACTGGGACCAATGGTTGGAATTCCACACTCATAAGGTTCTCCTTTGTGGATGTTATGTGTGGTTTTCAGTAAAATTTTCGAAATGAGAATTGCTATCCCTGAAAAGGCAACAGCAGCAATCATTAAGGCAATCAGTGAACCGGAACCCATTCGTTTTTGATTTAGGCAAATATAATAAGTACATCTGTGGTTTCTAAACAGGGTGGGGAACTTTAGCAGGATGTTGAAAACATCTTTAAAGTTGACTGGAACAAAATTGTAAGCAGCTAAGAATCAGACCTGTTGAAAAACCGGTCTGAAATCAAATGTTTAAAAATGTTAAAAAGTGTGTTTTTTCAGGCCTCAATGAAGCCAAAAATCAATCGTACGATTCAAATTTGATCGATTTCTTATCATATCCCATCGCTTCCAGGCGTTGACGCGCTTCTTTCAGCATGTCGGCCCAGCCGCAGATATAAAATTTCGCAGGTCGTTTATCTGCAAAAAGTTCTTCATAAACTGCATGCACATATCCTTTGCGACCTGTCCAACCCGGATTTTCTCTCGAAAGCACCGGAATAAACTTAAAGCCGGGCATTTTTGATTCCATTTCCTCCAGCTCTTTGCGATATAAAATGTCTTTCTCCCAGCGATTTCCGAAAACCATGTAAATATTCTTGTGTTCCAGTTTGCGGTTATAAATATCCATCAGCTGAGATCTTAATGGAGCAATTCCGGTTCCGGTACCAATAAAGCAAATGTCGGTATCGATTGGCTCCTGCAGCTGAAATTTACCCAGTACTCTGGATACTTTAACTTGAGTGCCTACTCTGAAATTTTCCCATTTATAGGGAGTGCCTAATCCATCAGGCTTTAATACAATACATAGCTCAAAAATATTGTCGGTAGAGGGTGCTGAGGCAATGGAGTAACTGCGATTGGTATATTTCGAATCGATTGGTAAATCGAGCATGATAAACTGTCCCGCTTTAAAAGTAAATTGCATATGATCAGGCATTTTAATGTAAAAACGCTTTACCATATCGGTTTCATCAATAATATCAACTACAGTTGCATCATGAAATTCGTAAGCCATATTTTTTTAGGTTTGAAGCGGGCAAAGTTATTAAAAAGCCTTAGAACCAGAAAATGTACCAATTATCGTTTTAATTCATTGGTATATAATAAGTTGCAGGTCTAGTGAAAGTCTGCGATCCGCTTTCTCAAGCAATACTAACTATAAATCACCTATCTTCTTACTTTATATAATTCCGCATTCACAACCATGTTATCATTCAATTCTGCATTTTAAATTTTACATTGAACATTTTACATTAGAATTTTATATTGAACATTTTACATTTCAACGAATTTTCAACTGACCAAAAGCAAAGCCGGAGGGATCTCCGATCCTGACAACCCAAATGTGCGGATCTCTGATCCGCTTTGTCAAGCAATTACTCCCTATAAACCACCACCTTCTTGCTTCTTCTCTGAACACCACTCGTTATCACACCATTATAAACTCCACTCGAAATGCTTTTAGGCAAATTCACCTCCTGCATGGTACTCCAATGCGGCAGGTTCATTTCATATATTCGTCGACCGTTAATATCAAATACTTCAAGTTTTCCGGGTTGGTTTTGGGGGAGGAGGTAAGTGATTTTAAAACTACCACTGGTAGGATTTGGTGCCACAATAAATCGGAATTCATGTCCTCCAAGCTCCTCAATGCCGGTAGTGAGACATGGACACCCCAAAGTGGTATCACACCCTAAATAGTAATTAGGATGGTTCGGTACAGAACGCAGTTGCGCATAGCCCAAATCAATAGCATGCTGCTGCACATCACATGCTATACCAGCACTGTCAGGATAGTTAATTTCATGAATGTGTTGCACACCACTTCCGCTTGTAACATATATTTTTCCGTTGGCAGCAAGGTACATATTCCAAAACGTTGTCGCACAACAAGAACTTCCAATTGGGGAAATAAATCCATCGTATGTTGCTACTGTATCGACACTTAAATTGTCAGTATCTATTTGGAAAATACTACTACTACTACATGCATAAATGTATTTGCCGGAAGGACTAAATGCTAAACCCCAAATTAGTTCACCAAATGTAGTCGGTATAATCTTTGGATTGGAAAATGTACCATTACATCTGTTAAAATCAAAAAGAAGCACAGTACTGTTAACAGTGCTTGAATCATACACGAAGTATGCAAACTGATTTCCTAAATTAGAAAACACAGGTTGAATTACTCCATACCATGATTTAGGAACATTAAGTTTTTGACTTGATATATATTGAATACCCGTTGAAGAGGTGTTAATAATGAAAGTACTATCTGTATTGTGTTTGGTGATTATTACCCACCAATCGATTCCATTCGCATGTTTACAAGCTCCTAACCCCCAATTTAAAGTGTCTGAAAGAATAATCTGATTTTTATTGGTTACAGAACCTTTCCCATTGTCTAATGAAATGTCAATTTCGCTCAAATAAATAGAGTATGTTGGGTAGGAGTATCCGTCAAAGTTCGCAGTATGATGAAATAGCATAAATTTATTTGTATCATTTGAGAATGATAAGAATATATTATTTGCAGTCATTGGAAGTCCATTCGGCCAGTTCGATGTAATCCCACCCGGATTCAACCCACCTCCATTCATCATGGTGTCACCAGTTGCATTAGCGATCCAAATACCATTACTGGCCATAAGCAGATTACCACCAGCATCACTGATATTGGCCTGGGTGCCATAAAAGGTCATTTTTCTTTGTTCAATTACAGGTGTATAATTTGATGTATCAAAAAGTAATTTTCCTTTGTCATCCTGAAAGTTCCAATAACCTAACAACCACTGATGATTAAAACCCTGTCCATAACCGATCATAGTCCGTAAAAGAATAAGCAGAACAAATAATATTTTTTTCATCTGATAATCGTTAGCTTTTCAGTTTGTAATTTTTGTCCATTGAATTTCCATTCCACTACGTAAATTCCCTGATCAAAATGGCTTGTGTTTATCTCTAATGATAAAGACGAATTATTTATTACTTGATCAAAAATAATCCGACCAGTAATATCTTTGATCGTAATTTGACTCGAATTTGATTGCGTTTCGCTGAACAAGATATTCGCATTTTCATTAGCCGGGTTGGGCTGCAAGGAAAAAGTTGGATATTTATTCATCATAACTGGACTATGTGATTCTTTATAAATACCAATAGCCTGACAAATTGCTTCATCATTGAAAGTCAAAGTTTCATCCAACATCCAAATGAGGTTTCTTGCTCTATAAACAGCTTTTCCACCACTGTATGGACAAAGATTTGCCAATTGTAAAAGTTCATTAAAATGATTAGCCAAAACTGATTCACCGCTTTGAAGGTACTTTACTTCGAGATCATAAACTGCTTTTTCAGTTGCATCCGGAATTTCAGAAGGCGTTATGGTGGAGATGGCTGCATCAAGATCACTTAAAATTGAGGCATTTGAAGTTTGCCGGGTCGCTTCGATAGTTACAATGTCATCATGGATAAGTGAAATGCTTTCGATTAAATCTGATCTTAACTCCAATAAAGTGGTGCTAAATTGATGAGCAAGCAAACTATCGATTAGTACGATGCTGTCGGCTATAGATTGAATTTCTGAAATTGCCTCACTTATTTCAGCTTTTTTAACTGCATCCAAATCGTTTAAAGTACCAAACAATATTTTAGTTTCATGTAGCTTTCCAATGGAACTATTCTCGGCATCAATCTTAAACGAATTGAAAAGAGGAGTATCAAAGTTGCCTGAAGCATCATTTTTGATTTCTTCAAAAAAAGCTTGTTTGGCGATGTATTTAGATTCAGGAATAAAATCACTTGTCAGGCTTTGGTCGGAAGCGATCTGAATTCGAAGATGTTCTCCACCACCGATTGCAGTATCTTCACAAGAAAGACTAGAGGCACATGAAAAAGAACTTCCACTTGGAAATGGAGCAAACCACGACTGATCATTTACATTAAATGGTCCTAAAAAAGCATTAAGCGGTATTACTGGATTATGTGCTGCAATAGTTTGATTGGTTGCGAATAATGAAAGTACTAAATTAGGAGCTGGTGTGGCATTCAAATTCACAGCCCCATATCCACTTGAATAAGAAGCGGAATCTTGCCAAACATTCCCATGGAAAGGTGAAGAACCACCTGGTGGTTGCTGGTCAATTACAGCGGCATTATTGAGGTACAATCCTACATAATGTGTACCTATTGTATTTCCTTTGAAACTGGTGCCAGCACTAGTACCTCCAAAGAAAATCCCTCGGTGATGACCGTCAGTGCTATTACAAAAAACGTTGCATTGGTCACTAATATCAACCCTAAGCCCGGTAGCCAAGTTTTGAGCCATGTTATAGGTAGAAATAACCGTATTACAACTCACAATTGCGCTATCGCATCCGTTTATTGCTATTCCAACAGCAGTATTGGGTACACTTAATGGATTTTGGTAGATGATATTTCCAGTAATTAAAGGAGCTGCAACTGCATTGGCAAAGATGCCATGGTCGGCACCATTTAAGGTGAGAATATTATCCTCAATTTTGTAATTTCCATTACCGAACACTGTTTCGGTCATACTAATCCCTCTTGCTGCACTGGCACCAGAATCGATATTTAGAGTATTACCTCTCACTGAAATGCCGTCTGATCCTGCATTATTCATCAGGTCAATTCCTCTGAAAAAAGCATTGATCGTGTTGGATGAAATCTCGGAAGTCAGGGTATCGATACAATTTCTCACATGCACACCATAGCGCACTGTATCCATAAGAACTCCACGAACAGTAGTTTTGCTTTTGGCTGTGTAAATACCATAAATATTATTGAAAAAGTAATTGTTAGCTGTTACATATAACGAAGAAGCCACCTGACTGGATTCTGAAATTACATTGATTCCTTTCCCATGATCGGAAGTACTCGTCGGAGCAGTAGGATCTTTCAGCATATCAATAAAATCATTGTTTTCGCAGCGGACAAAACTGACTTTCCCTACAACCCCTCTCATCATGTTAAAAAATACATTCTTTTCAAGTCCTGTGGTACCAATAGTTCCCACCCATCGGTTGGTCTCCACACCTGACATTGGAATGGAACCGAAAGCGGCTTGACCGTTATAACGGGGCAGGAATTGATTTTTCAGAACACCTATACTGTCTCCAAACATAGTTAGCACAACATCATTTACAGCTGTTCCGGAGGTAATCGGAATAAATACATTTCTGACATTGTCCAACAGGTTGGAATTAATGATCGATACGATCGTTTTGTTTCTTGCAGTCACCGCAATATTAGCATCAGCAACCAAAGAATTTTCTGAAATAAACAACCTACCCAATAAACTCACATTAATTCCCTGCCACATCGTGTCACACCCTATCACGGTGGTTTCGTTCAGAATTAAGGTTCCTGAACTGAGTATATTTATGGAACTACCGGCAGCCATGATCAGCTGACAATTCAAAAACCGGAGTGTGTCACTCACAACAAGCGAATCAGCAATGTAAAATACCTGAGGAATAGAAAAAGTAGTTTGCAACTGATTGCTGTTAACTGTGCCGGTCCAAACCGTATCGGCAGCATCCTGACAAATAGCAGATGTAGAAATCACCTCCACACATACCGAGTCATTCAATAAAGTGTCGTTATCATGGATGAGTAAAGCTGTGTTCATCATATCCGGACAGGTACCATCCTGAGAAAAGATACCTGTTACAGCAAAGGTATCACATTCCATGTATTGAAGGGTGGTTACAATAGGGATGGGAGTGCTGGGAGTGAATCCGGGTGGTAATAAATCAACTAAGGAAACGGTGTTGGTGTCGCTGCTGTAATTACATGCTGCAATAAAATAGGTAAATGGTGTGCCTGTGTAGGCCAAACTATCAACTGTGAATTTGTCCAGAGTAAAACAGTCGTCACAATTTGTAGAGTCGTTCCAGCCAAACCCACCCAAATTAGTATAATCAATATGAGAATCTATTGTATCGCCACAGAAAGTAGTGGCAAAAAGTGTTTTATTGGGTAAATAGTTGCATCCGGCATAGGCGCACCCAAGATAGACCTCAAAGGTAAAGCAGAGCTCCGGACTGTTCAAATTAAAACCACCTGTTGGATATAACAAGGCAATGCTATCGGGATGAATGGTCCAAACGGAATCGACTGCGGTTGGTGTAAGCTGAAACGATAGGGAGTCAGCGCTCATGCTACCCGAAACAATTTGTAATCCTGGTGCTAGACTATCTAAAACAATTTGATAAGGATATACAAACCCAGCCTCATTACTCTGAAAACAGGTGGTTAGCGGGATAGTACTACAAAGTGTGTAAGGCGATTCATATCTTTTTCCGAAAATGGAACCCAAATCTGTATCTGCAATCGCGACTCCTAAGTTGAAAGTGCTGTATTCACAAATAGCGGTGCTGTCATAAGGCGATGTTGGATAATTTCCGCAATTCCAACCGTAGTGAATAACAAAGTTTAACGAATCATTTGGTGGACAGTTGGATATAGCGGCACACAATTCACCACTTATGGCCACTCCGGGATTTAAAGCGTTAATCACCGGAACTATGGTGCCATCGAGGGAACCAGCTGTGGTGCTTCCTGAAGGGTAAAAATGCCAATTGTTCAAAAAGCTCATGGCAGTTAAGTCCGAAATGGCAACATAAACAAAGTTAGCCTGGGTTACCCCTGCAGCTGAAACATTTGTGATTTTAATATTCCAGCAAAGTGTATCCTCACTGGCTGTTGCTACAGGATTTGGAGTTGAAATGGTAAGCTGGGGATTATTAGTTAACATGTTTATGGCAGTGGTTGCTGTTAACAAAGATATGGAATCGGGCAGAGAACAGGAAGCCTGTGTCAAACATGGATATTGTTGCAGGTCAAAATGGGTCACAATGGATGAATCGGGAGGCATGGCTGTCGATGGATCGCATATTAAAGGTAAGAGTTCCAGGTCAATAACCCTAATGTTAAGCTGATCGCCTGCAAAAGGAGTTTGACCTGCTCCTGAAGGATTCACAGATTGAGTGAGGCATTGCAAAATAGGTAAGTTTGATCCATCCAAAAAGATGGTTCCGGTGGTGTCGCTCAGCCCTATGCCGATAGAGTCGGTGTCCTGAAGCAAATTAATAAAGTTAATGTAATTCCTGCTCGAGGCTTTCGAAACGTAATAGTCGGTTGGTACAATTAAATTGGTAGATACAAGACCCAAAGCCGGTGGACGGTATTCATAAGGGTAGGCATCAAACATGCTTTTGCCCCCTGCAATTTTTGAAGTTGCGTACACCTGCATGTCTTTTTTGCAGCCGGGAGTATTTACAATAGAAGAACCATTAACTACATCATTAGACATAAAATAATGAATGCTTCCTCTTGTTTCGCAGTAAAACAGGTAATTATTTACATATGATGTGTCCATTAAACTATAGCCTAGTGCGATATCGGAAGTGTCAACACCTATGGAAAGACTATCGTGCAACGAAGCGATATCGTTGTACATTTGTGGAATAGAGGAGGAATTTTGTACTTTACCACTCACCCACATTCTGTTCAGGATATCCGTTTTCTTGACAAAATCCTCCACATCCGTGCCATTGCCTCCTGTGAAATTCCCGCAAACATTATAAGTGACACGCAATCGATAATATTGTCCTTCAAAAAAGCCGTTAAACGAATTTCCAAGTGGAATTGTATCATCAAAAGTTCCGGAATTGAGATTGCCCCCTGCCGTATCCACAAAACTGAATAAGTAAAGGTTGGATGCAGTTATGGTATCCAGAAAATGATTGAAAATATCAGCGCCGGTAGCTACAATCTTTAGCTGCGTAGTGAAGCTATCAACGTCCATTCCATACATTTCACATTCAAAGCAACCGCCGGGTGTATTTGTAGGCGAGTCCACATAAAAAAAGAGCGAATCGGGAAGCATGCGCATAGTATCGAGTGCCATAGGAATTTCTCTTCCCACCTGAAGTGCATTGAAGCGAAGATTTAATGGAGGCTGTTGCATCTGTACATAACTGTATCCGCCACTTCCCGGGTCACCTGCTTGCAGATGGGCAGTTAATAGATCTTCAACCCGATCACCAAATCCACTAAAATTGGTATTGAGTTTATTTTTATTGGCAGCAAACCAGCCACCAGAGGGATCAATCACAGCATTTAGGCTGTCCGCACGTCCATCATTATCCGAATCCTGCAGCCCAAAGGAATTGCGCTGCATCTTATAATAATCGACAATAATTCCCGGTGCAAGGCATCCCGGACAATGCACCGAAATTCCACTTCCTTCATCGGAAAGTGGTAACCATTGTTGGGTAGGATCATTTACAATAAGGGGGCTATAATGTGATGTTGGGATAGTGACTGTAAAACAACTTTTTAAGGGATCTGTCAGTAAATAAAATGCAACGGCATAGGGAGTAGGAGAAGTATCAGTTGCACAACAGGCGGTCAGATTGAAAACAAAACTTCCACTATCCAGGAAATTTCGCATCAGCGGCTGATTCAGATTGAAGTAGTAATTATAAGTATGATTGGTGCAATCCGTGCTATCAAACGCGCTGTACCACCAGTCGGCTTCGATAAATGTCGTATCTCCAGTTACTAAATCCACTTTTTGAAGAAAGGCATCTAAAGAAGGAGCCAGCAAATGCAAGTTTGGATCGGTTTGTATTTGAGCCCGAAGCCATCCATACAATGTGTCACAGGATGTGTTTGTACCGTTGCAACCAAGCAATTGATACACATGCTGTTTTGTAGAAAGCGCTGAATGGAGACCTACATCAAACCAGGCATTTTGACCACCATAAGTAGTATCGAAAGTTAAATCTGAAACAGTCGGATAAAAAGAGGTTAACAGATCTACATCATAATTGGAACCTACACCTTGTCCGGCAATATTATTTTCACTGGACAATAAGTCTCCGGTTTGTCCTAAGACTTTTTGACTGCCACAAATTGAAACCAAGTAAATACTATCCATGGACCATTGGTTGTAGAATTTAGGCTTGTCAAGCAAGGTATCTAATTCTTCACTACAACGTATGGTTTTAAAACGCAGAAAAATCGTGTCGTTTTCCGTGAAATCAGTGGCAACTACTTTCATGGAATACAGGGCATCGGAAACAAGATTAGTACACAACCATTGTGATTTTGGGGTAACAAGAGTATCCAAGTATCCACTATTGCGATTTATAGCGATTGAAGAAATCGGCAAAAGTGACAAGAAATTAATAGAGCCTGCAATAGAAGCATCTTGCGTGAGATAAAATTGCAATGTATCGATTGCGCCGACCCCATCATTAACAATCTGATACTCCCACCAAACTCCGGCTGTATCGTTCATGCAACTGAAATCATAGATTGGGTCTGATGGAACAATACGAATGAAATCAACACTCAAATTATCCTCATTTTTCACATCATAAACATGAACATATTCATTTTGACAAGCTTCGCAGAAGGAGGATAAAGTTGCCTGATTGTAGTTGCAAGTCCAGGAAAAAATTGCAGTATCTTTAGGGCAAGTGGTCAAACAAGTATCCATTGAAACATGCTGCTGAACGAACAGCGTATCCAGAAAATTCAGAGTTACAGGTGTTGGGCCTACATATGAAGCCAATGAACCGTTAACACCTATTTTGTAGGTAACAAAATCCGTTTCTAACTGATGGCAATATTCGCTGGTGTCATATTGAAATGTAAATAAAATGGAAGCGGATGTGTTTTTAGTATTTTGATAATAAAAAGTGAATACACTATCAGTTAGATACCATGCATCCATGTTCGCTGTTGGATTAATTTCCCGAATATAAGGATATATGAGATTGGAACTGACAAAAGTATTTGAAGTGCCATTGGTAACAGTAATATTATCTGCTGAAAACTGCTGTGTTAAATCAATTTGAACTGTTGAAGATGAATCGGGAATAATATGACAATCAATAAAGGCATTATAAAACAGGGTATCGTTGAAGTTGGTAGAAAATATAACAATCAATGAATCACCTTGTTTCAAAACAGTGAGACCACTCGGAATAGTACCAGTAGTTCGAAAATCAACTCCTTGTGATGAAATGGCACATGTTGCATTACCAATTGAGGAAAGCGCACCGCTGATCTTCAGGGTATCACTCCCGCCCGAATTATCAATCAATAATCCAAAATTATTCTGTTGACAGGCTCCAACCGAAGCCGGGGGTAAAATTGTAACAGAAACCTGACCAAAGGCGGAGTTCCCACTCAACGCAATACCAATAATAAACACTAAAATCATTCGTACCATAACATCAGAAATTAAAAGGTGAATGCACTTATTGATATAAAAGTAAAAGAAATCCTTTAGATTAACAAAATAATCTTTGACTAATATATTTGGCAAACATCTTACGGGGCTTATTTTATTGGCATTCGATTTCTGTAAATTATTTCCTACCCCCAACCATAAAAAAAGGAACCCTAAGGTCCCTTTTTCAATTGATTATCAATTTTTTAGTACACATCGTCACCGGTATCGTCGGTGGCTTTGCTGTCAGATCCGTGATGCTTGTGGTTTCGGTGTTCACGAGCTTCTTTACGGAGTTGTTCCCACTTGTCTTGTTGCTCTTTGGTCAGATATTTATTTATCTGTCCAATGATTTTTGTGCGGTTATCCTTGTTCAGTTGTCCCGCTTCTCGCATTTTTTCGCGATTTAACACCACTTCTCTGATGTTCTTCGCCTGATCAGCATT